>CANHUK010000078.1 GCA_947463755.1 Chitinophagaceae bacterium | reverse complement strand
TGTCGATGAGCTCAATCAGGTTGAGATCAACGGCGTAAAAGTGGCAGACCTTGTGAACGACAAACTCGCGAGCATCGGCGAAAAGATCGGCGTTACCAAATTCGAGCGCATTGACGCTGAATTTGTGGCCTCTTACATCCATGGCGCCAATCGTATGGGTGTGCTCGTCGGCATGAACGCCGCCCAGTCAGAAGCCGGTAAGGATGTGGCCATGCAGATCGCTGCCATGAACCCAGTCGCCGTAGATCCGGCTTCCGTACCTGCGGAAGTGGTCGAGCGCGAAAGGTCCATCGTGATCGATCAGATCCAGAACGATCCCAAGATGGCCGGCAAACCCCAGGAGATGATCGCCAAGATCGCCGAAGGGAAACTCAACGCCTTCTTCAAGGAAAGCACACTCCTCGCCCAGGCTTTCGTGAAAGATGGTGGCCAGTCTGTCGGAGATTACCTCAAATCCGTCGACAAGGATCTTAAAGTACTCTCATTCAAACGTATCGCACTCGGTTGATCTCCGAAAGGTTACCGACTTGCACACATACTTTCACAAGGCCGTCAGGATATCCCTGACGGCCTTGTGTTTTTGAGCCCTCCGACCAGGCCGAATTCTTCGTACCTTTACAGCATGAAGCCAGTCTATAAACGTGTCCTGCTGAAATTGTCGGGCGAATCACTGATGGGTCAGAACAGCTTCGGTCTGGACCCCGCCGTTATCGGCCAATATGCTCAGGAAGTGAAATCCATTGTACAGTCAGGTGTTGAAGTGGCCATTGTCATCGGCGGTGGGAATATCTACCGGGGGATGAACGAGTCCGAGACCGGGATCGAAAGGGCACACGGCGACTACATGGGCATGCTGGCGACAGTGATCAATGGTATGGCCATGCAGGCGATGCTGGAAAAATTGAGCGTCTATACGCGGCTGATGAGCGCCCTCAAGATGGAAGGTGTTGCGGAGGCCTATATTCGCCGCCGCGCGATCAGGCATCTCGAGAAAGGCCGGGTCGTGATCTTTGGCGCTGGCACCGGAAATCCCTACTTCACGACTGACACGGCCGGATCCCTGCGTGCGGTCGAGATCGGTGCCGATATCATCCTGAAAGGTACGCGGGTAAATGGTGTGTACTCCGCCGATCCTGAGAAGGATCCACACGCCACCAAGTATGATACCATCAGCTTCCGTGAGTGCATCGACCGGAACCTGAAGATCATGGACATGACAGCCTTCACGTTGTGCCAGGAAAACAACCTGCCCATCATCGTATTCGACATGAACGAACCCGGCAACCTCAAGCGCGTGATCATGGGCGAAAAAGTGGGCACACTGGTGAAGTGAACCGCCCCATCCGTGATAGCGAATATCATTGCTGAGATCCCCCTCAATCCACATATCATGCATCAGGATGCATCCATTTCTTCGATCCGTCGTGAATACATGCGTGAAGCCCTGTCGGAATCCGATGTTGATCCGAATCCCTTTCGTCAGTTCGATAGATGGTGGGCGGAAGCCCTCAAGGCAGACATTGATGAAGTCAATGCCATGACCCTGTGTACCCTTTCTGCATCGGGATTTCCGGGCAGCCGGATCGTATTGCTGAAGGGATACGACGATCATGGCTTTGTGTGGTATACCAACTATGAGAGCCGTAAAGGCCGGGAACTGACAGAGCATCCCAAGGCAAGCCTGCTCTTCTTCTGGAAGGAACTGGAGCGCCAAATCAGGGTCGAAGGTGTTTGTGAACGGGTAAGTCCAGAGGAGAGTGATACCTATTTCAACTCACGGCCTGAAGGTAGCCGGATCGGTGCCTGGGCCTCCCCGCAGTCAAATACCATCGAGTCGCGCGAGATCCTCGACCGCAACATTGCCGAGATATCCGAACGCTTCAGCGACACGCCGATCTACAGGCCCCCGCACTGGGGTGGATATCGTCTCAAACCTGTCATGCTGGAATTTTGGCAGGGTCGCCCCAGCCGCCTGCATGACCGCATCCGGTATGATCTGCAGGATGGCGAAGGCTGGAAATTAACAAGGCTCGCACCCTGAGGTGGAGCCTTGGTCGGTCAGAAACGATCGGGTCGATCGATCAGTTCGATGCGGGAGCAGCAGCCTTTGCAGCATTGCGCTTGGCGACGTGCGGACGCGCAGAACGCGACTTACCGAAAGATCCCTTGAAAATTTTTCCTTTTTTGGTCTTCTTATCACCTCTTCCCATGATGGTCGTTTTATTTTGTTGTGATGCAAAAATAAAAAAAGCAAACCACATTGTGTGATTTGCTTCTGATCAGGGATTGGATTCCCTTAGATCTTCTCGGAGAGTTCCTTTCCAGCCTTGAATTTGGCGATCTTCTTGGCCTTGATCTTGATCTCAGCACCGGTTTGCGGGTTGCGGCCTTTGCGGGCGGCACGCTTGGTGACAGAGAAAGTACCGAAGCCCACGAGGGTAACCTTACCACCGCCTTTCAGCGTCTTGGTAACGGCCTGGATGAATGAATCGAGGGCGTCATTGGCCTGCTTCTTAGAAATTTCGGCGTCTTCCGCGATCTTGGCGATCAAATCTGATTTGTTCATGGTAGAGTGATTTAAATGGTGACTGTTCGGGCAAATTTAGAGGCTTTTTTCATTTGACAAAATTTAATGAATCCACCGTATGTGAACGCTGTAATCCACGCCAGTCAATGATTCCAGCGCACATATGAAAAACCTTTATATATAAATGAAAAGTGAAATGCCTTGAAACCCTTGATATCACTGCATTTCATGCTGAAATCCGAAACGGCCGGAACTCAATTCCGTGTCGGAAATTCTCAAAACCCCTGATTTCATAGGGTTTTCAGCCACCCTGTTTTCCACATTCAGTTGATAACTTCCATCAATGTCCGAAATGAAACCACACCTTCGGACCACTTTTCCGTGGCTTCCCGTCGCAGGGAACTCGAATGTTTCGACAGGTACAGGTCATAAGCCTCCCGGCTGCTGCAGAAATACTGCACGGCATAGGTCACACCATCAGACTCATCGGTATCCCTCAGGCGGAGGATCCGGTGATGCGAGAAGAGACCTGTGGCGATCACCCTGGGAATGTGATCCGTCCGCATCCAGTCGAGCCATTCGCTGTGAATGTCGGTCGGTACGAGGCTGGTTACGTTATATATGTACATGGTGTCTTTTTCAGGACTGATCTGGGACTTCTTCAGCATGGACTCATGTAATAAAGATAGGGTTGAAGTGTTAATTTTACTGCATGAGGATCATCAGTTACAATGTGAATGGAATTCGTGCGGCCATCAAAAAGGGTTTGATCGAATGGCTGTCCACGGATCCGGCGGATGTGATCTGCATCCAGGAGACCAAGGCCGAGCGCGACAATATCGATATCAGACCTTTTGAGGAACTGGGATATCATGACTACTGGTTCAGTGCGCGCAAGCGGGGATACAGTGGTGTAGCGGTATTCACGCGGCGCAAGCCCGATCATGTCACGTATGGCCATGGGTTTGGACAGAGTGATGAAGAAGGCCGGGTCATACAGTTGGATTTTGGCGATACCAGACTCATCAACGCCTATTTTCCTTCGGGTACTTCCGGGGAGGAGCGCCAGGGTTATAAATACCAGTGGCTGGATGAGATAGATGCCTATCTGGCGGACTTGCGCAGGGAGCGCAGCAAGGTCATCCTTTGTGGCGACTACAACATCGCCCATCGTGAAATAGACATCCACGATCCTAAGGGCAATAAGCAATCGTCAGGATTTCTGCCCGGCGAGCGGGCCTGGATGGATCGTTTCTTTGACAGCGGATGGAAAGATTCGCTTCGACATTTTGATGATTCCCCTGGTCGCTTCACCTGGTGGAGCCAGCGGTTCCCTACGGTGCGACTCCAGAATAAGGGCTGGAGGATCGACTACATCAATGTGACAGAGCCCCTTGCGGCGGGACTCAGATCGGCGGCCATATATCCGGACGTCAAACACAGCGATCACTGTCCGGTATATCTGGACCTGGATGTCTGACCCCGGGTAGCTATGATCACTCCAGTACCGGGCGCAGCCAGCGTTCCATCTCTTCAGGATCCATTCCCTTGCGGACGGTATAATCCGTCAGCTGATCTTTGCCGATCTTTCCGACGCCGAAATATTTCGCCTCCGGATGGGCGAAGTACCATCCGCAGACAGAAGAGGCCGGATACATGGCCAGTGATTCGGTCAGGCCGATGCCAATGGCCGCGGTGGCGTCCAAAAGATCGAACAACTTGTATTTTTCCGTGTGATCCGGACAGGCGGGATAGCCTGGTGCAGGTCTGATGCCACTATATTTTTCACGGATGAGTTCGTCGTTTGAGAGCGACTCTTCAGACGCATATCCCCAGTATTCTTTCCGGACCTGTTCGTGCATCCATTCTGCCAGGGCTTCGGCCAGTCTGTCCGCCAGTGCCTGCAGCATGATCTTGCCGTAATCATCGTGATCCGCCTCGAACTTCCGGATATGCTCTTCTATACCGGCGATGGTCACGGCGAATGCTCCCAGGTAGTCCTGCTTGGCTGATTCCGCCGGCGCAATGAAGTCTGCCAGGGAGAGGTTGGGCTGACCGGATGCCTTTTTAGCCTGTTGACGAAGGAATTCAAGGGTTACGACGTTTTCCGCTCCATTTTTTTCAGCCAGCAGGGTCACCGTGTCTCCGCCGTGTCCGTTGGCCGGCCAGAAGCCTATGACGGCATGTGCTTCCAGCCATTGTTCGGAAATGATCCGGGAAAGCATGGTTTCGGCATCCCGGTATAGCTTTGTGGCTTCGGTACCCACCACCGCATCGGTGAGGATGTCGGGGAAATGCCCGCCCAATTCCCAGGCGATGAAGAATGGCGACCAGTCTATGTACGGACGCAGCTTGGCCAGATCTACACGGCGGAAGCTTTGCGCCCCGGTGAACCTGGGCGTTGCGGGTTCATATTTATTCCAGTCAGGTTTAAATCGGTTGGAGACCGCTTCCTTATAGGAGATCGATTGTTTAACGGTCTTCCTGGCTTCAAAATCTTGTCGCAGTTGAGCATATTCGCGACTTACGCCTCCCAGGAATTCAGGACGCTGGTCCAGGTTGAGCAGATTGCCGGCGACGGAGACGCTTCGTGACGCATCGAGGACGTGCACAACACCATGGTCGTACTCCCTGGCGATCTTGACGGCCGTGTGCATTCTGGAGGTGGTGGCGCCACCGATCAGCAGGGGCTGCGTCATTCCGCGGCGTTTCATCTCGCGGGCCACATGCACCATCTCATCCAGCGAGGGCGTGATGAGGCCGCTCAGTCCGATGATGTCGGCGCCTCGTTTTTGGGCTTCTTCCAGGATCCGGTCGGCGGGGACCATCACGCCCAGGTCGATGATCTCATATCCGTTACACCCAAGGACTACACCGACGATGTTCTTTCCAATATCGTGCACATCACCCTTGACGGTCGCCAGGAGGATACGGCCGGCGGAGGAGGCCTCGGCTTTTTCCAACTCGATGTAGGGTGTCAGCACTGCCACACTCTTTTTCATGACGCGCGCGCTCTTGACGACCTGCGGCAGGAACATTTTGCCGGCACCGAACAGGTCGCCGACGAAGTTCATGCCGTCCATCAGCGGTCCTTCGATCACGTCGAGGGGGCGCGGATACTGCTGTCGGGCTTCTTCGGTATCCGCTTCGATGTATTCAGTGATGCCATTGACCAGGGCGTGTTTCAGCCTTTCCTGCACAGTACCCTTCCGCCAGGACTCATCGCGTTCCTGCACCTTACCCTTGGCCTTGACCTGTTCCGCGAGGGCGATGAGTCTTTCGGTGGCTTCGTTGTTATCGTTGTTTCGGTTGAGGATCACATCCTCGCAGCGTGTGCGGAGTTCCGGTTCGATCTCGTCATAAACCACCAGCTGGCCTGCATTCACGATGCCCATGTCCATCCCGGCGCGGATGGCATGGAAGAGAAATACGGAGTGCATGGCTTCCCGCACGTGGTCGTTCCCACGGAAGGAAAAGGACAGGTTGCTGACGCCTCCGCTGATCTTCACGAGCGGATACTTCTGCTTGATGGTGCGGGTCGCCTCGATGAAGTCGACTGCGTAATTGTTGTGTTCTTCCAGGCCGGTGGCGACCGCGAAGACGTTCAGATCGAAGATGATATCCTGCGGCGGAAATCCGGCCTGTTGCGTGAGGATCCGGTAAGCCCGGTCGGCGATCTCCACGCGGCGCTTGAGATCATCTGCCTGGCCCTGTTCGTCGAAGGCCATTACAATGACGGCGGCCCCGTAGCTGCGGCAGATGACCGCCTGTTCCAGAAATTTCTCCTCGCCTTCCTTAAGGGAGATGGAGTTCACGATGCATTTACCCTGCACGCATTTAAGGCCTGCTTCGATGATGGCAAACTTCGAGGAGTCGATCATGATCGGAATGCGGGCGATATCGGGCTCACTCTGCAGCTGGTTGAGGAAGGTCACCATGGCACTTTCACCATCAAGCAGGGCATCATCCATGTTGACGTCCAGTACCTGGGCACCGCTTTCCACCTGTTGCCGGGCGACCGTCAGCGCCTCTTCATAGAGGCCATCGCGGATGAGGCGTGCGAACTTTTTGGAACCCGTCACATTGGTGCGTTCGCCGACGTTGACAAAATTGGTTTCCGGACGGATGACCAGGGGTTCAAGTCCGGAGAGCCGGAGGTATGGTTTGATGACGCTGGGTGCAGACATAGTGGGTATGCGTTGAATGGGAGGCTTATATGCCTCAGATCAGTTCTTTTTCAATGACGGGCAGTGGCCTGGGTTTCAGGGTACGAACATGTGCGGCAATGTGTCTGATGTGATCAGGTGTAGTCCCGCAACAGCCGCCGACGATGTTTACGTATCCTTCCTTCGCCC
>CANHUK010000077.1 GCA_947463755.1 Chitinophagaceae bacterium | reverse complement strand
CACCGTGAGGTTTGTCAGGGTAGCCGTGCCCGTGATGCCTTGGGCATTACCGCCTTCCAGGTTCACGTTCGTGAGGCTGCCCGTGGTCTGCAGGTTACCCTGTACGTTGACCGTCGTGCTGCTGCCGGCCAGGGCCGCGTTCAGCGTCACATTCCCGGAGGCGTTCACGGTCAGGGCGCTGCCCGTGGCCGTGAGGGTGGCGGTTGCATTCGTGGTGAATGCACCTGTGTGCACCGTCACCGGACCGTTGCTGGAGGCGGCACCGGTGATGGTCATCGCTGCGGTGTTGCCCGGCTTACCGAGTTGCAGGCCGTTGCTGCTGACCGTCAGGCTGCCGATCGGGTAGCTGACCGGAGCGGCGAAGCTCGTACCGTTCGGCATGTACCGGAAAAGGCCCGCAGCCGTGGCCGTGCGTGTCCCCCCCGACATCACCAGGGAGTTGTCTGAATAGATGGAAATGTCACCGGAGGTGTTGGTGGTAAGGTCGGCACCAAGGGTCACCGTTCCGCCGTAGATGGTGATCGGCCCCGATGTCTGCGTGGTGCTGCTGAATGTAACAGATGAAGTATTGGACGCTTTACCGACCGTCAGGCCACCGATGCTTGAGGAAACCGTCGGAAATCCGGGGATCGGCCAGGTAACCGCACTGGTAAAGCTCGCAGAAGATGGCTGGATCGTCAGCGCACCCGCACCGGTGAAACCACTGCTGGATGAAGTTGGAACATCCTGCTCTAAGATCAGCGTGCCTCCGTTGATGGTTGTCGCCCCGGTGTAAGTGTTTAAGTTGTTCATAGTGAGGTCGCCCGTGCCTGATTTGGTCAATGAACCCGTGCCGCTGAGCACGCCGGGATACGTTGAACTGCCAGTGCGGTTGAAGGTCAGCGCTCCGTAGTTGACGATATTCCCGGTCATCGATCCGGTGGAACCACCCGAACCTACATTCAATGTTTTATTGAGATCGATCGTCGTGGTTCCCGTATGCGTGTTCGTACCTGTCAATGTCACAGCGGCTCCTACTTGCAATACATCTTCCGTTCCGCTCATGTCACCGGCGATGGTGTGCGGCGTACTGCGGTTGAGGATCACCAGTCCGTTGTTGACAATGGGCCCGGGGAAGCTTGAACTCGCATCGGTGATCTCCTGGGTCCCTCTGGAATTATAACTGTAAGTCGGTGCAGTGGCACTGGTAGCCGTATTGCTCAGCGTGGTCGTACCCGTGTAGGTCAGGGCACCGGTAAAGTTTACTTTGCCAGACATGAACACCTGGCTGATGCCGTATTGAGTGGGGAAAGTTAACGCCGTTGTTCCGCCAAGGGTGGCCATGTTCTGTCCAAGATAGTCTCCTGATCTGTAAGCTGCTCCTGTGCCCCTGATCGCTACATCTGTTGTATTGATTCGCTCCAGTGTCACAAATACCACCTTTGTAATTGAAGAAACAACCTGCTGGAACTGAAGCGTGGCCGTATTCGTCGCAGCATTATACGATTTTTGATATGCACCGCAATTACCGGAAGCTGCACTTCCGGTGAACGTTCCACCGGTGATGCGGGTCAACACCTCCAGGACAGAAACATTGGAGGCCATCAGACTGGCTGTTGTAGTCAACGCTGTGCTTCTGTACAACCCCGACGCACCTTTGACCTCGACGCCTCCGTCTCCGGAAACTGGTACAGCAAATGTTATGTTTTCATTGGGTGACAGCACCAGTTTACTTCCACTGGATACGGCCACGCCGGATGTATTGCTGATCGTGCCACTGGATGCCTGACTCACGGAACCGCCGGTTCCTACCTGCAGATCTCCACCGGTAATGGTGGTCGTACCGGAATAAGTATGATCCTTTGTCAGGATGAGTAAACCGGCACCCGACTTCGTGAACGCACTGCCGCTGCCGCTGATGATGCCATCATACGTAGAGGTGGATGACACATTGATCGTGGCATTGCGCCCGGCAGCTACCGCCAGATTTCCTGTGCCTGAGATCGAGATACCGTTGATCGATATGTTTCCATTGGTAGCGCTGGTCGTGGTCAGACTGGTATTCATGGCGATAGCGCCCCCGTATAAATTAAAGGCACCCGCGGATGTTGTGGCGGTACTGAAGGTAACGTTCGAACTGTTCGTGAATTCGACGGGCGTACCACCATTCAGCATACCATTGTAATAACCGATGGTCAGACTTGTTATGCTGTTCAACTCACCAATACCCAGCCAGTCGAAGTCGCCCGTTTGAAGATTATAATCGTCTGCGGTACTACCAACGTATGTCTGGATAGCCGGGTTCCAGTTGAATGTACTCCTGAAACTGCCTTCATGCGGCACCAGCGTAAATGTTCCGCCGGATTGGGTGAAATACATCGCGGAACCGGCACTACCATATACCATATCGGTGATCAATACGATGTCCCCTGATCCAACCGACACGATGTCGCCACTTCCGTCATTGGCGATGCCTGCGATACCGCCACTGGAAACTGTTGAGCCTGCCCAGGCCAGAAAATCACCGCCGTTTGTAGTGATATTACCATAGATGTCCATGGCGTTACCGTTGAATCCGGTCGATCCTATCGAGGGTCCATCCCCTACTGTAAGCCCATTCCAGGTGTAACTTCCACCGTTGGAACCGGAGCCTCCCAGCCATACATGTCCGCCGTTGGTAGAGATCGTACCCTGTTGAGAAACGCCGCCATCATCATTGTCGTTGTCAAAATCCGACCAGAAGATCACATTCATTACCCCGGTGCCACTGGTGGTAATAGAACCTTGGTGCGTCACACGGCCATGCCCCTGCAGCGTCAGCGTACCCGTACCACCTGATTTGGTTATCGAATTACCAGATTGTATCCAAATGGAGGGGTTGGTACCTGCAATTCCTTTGATGAAGATATCACCCGTTGCAGAACTGGTCAGGTTGCCGTTTACATTCACATATCCGCCATAGATCGAAATGGGACCGCCTATCGAGATATTTGTATTGACTTCGACATCCGCCGTACTCCCGGCCTTACCCAGGGTCAGTGCACTGATCCCGTTCCCATCCTGGTCGATGGAAAACCAGGATGTGTACATCAGCTGACCAAAGGAAGCATCGCTGGACTCAAACGTGAAGGTGCCTGTACCATTGATATAGGGACTCGCGGTACCTACATTGAAGGCTGCCGTCTCCCCCCTGATTATGATGTTGCCTGCTCCCGGATTGATCGTCAGGTAATCCAGATCCAGCGCACCGCTTCCATTGGCATCTTTATCCGCGTGGATCACAATATTCCCGCCTGCACTGCTGATGGTGCAACGAGTGGAATTGGTAGTAGAGAAACCAGCATTGGTATTGATGGTGATATCCGAAGCCGTGCTGGTCGATATGTTGATTCCGCTCCCAAGCGTAAACACATTGCTATTGAAAGTAGCTGCTCCGCCCAGCGAAACAGCTGCACTCACGGTGATGGTCTTTTCGCCATTGGAATTGATGACGAAGGCATTCGCGGCACTGCTGGTAATGGCCGAGCTGATGGTGACATTTCCAGCCTCAATGGTCAGGGCCCCGCTGCTGAGATAGGTGACCAATTCTGAAGCATTTATGTTGACGGTACCTGATGTGGTAGAAATGGTCCCGTTATCAAAGACCCATTTGGAATTGATCGCATCACCGCCGGAGGCAACGATGGTCAGATCACCGGTTCCATAGTTGGTCCGGTAAATGGCATAAGTATTATTCCCGCTCAGGGTCGGGCTGAACGTGGTGGTGGTTTCATCATAATCATACCGCACATTACCGGAACCGCCCACCAGGGTGGTCAATCCGGTACTATTGGTTTCCAGTCCGCTGAACAGTTTCCCGATCCCGCCACTCCCCACGGTTACAGTGGGTGTTCCGGATACCAGTATGTTTCCCCCGGTATTGGTGCCGATGGCGGAACTCTTACCGGCATTGACGATCAGCGCGTTGGAAGTAGTGGCATTTGAAGAAACAGACTCCGTGAGATTGATATCCCCGGTCAATGTTTCCACCAGCAGGGCACCGGTGGTGTAGATCCCGCTGGTGCTGCCAATGGTGCCGATGGTCAGTCCGCCGCTGGCATCTGTATAACTCAATGATCCGAGGCGAGATCCGGAAGTACCTCCGGCGATGGTCGCCACATTATTACCGGTATTGCTCAATGTGAACGTGCCCGCACCCGAGAGCAACAAACTGCTGGCGGAAATGGCTGCGGCCTGGGTGAGTGCCGTCGAAGCGCCCAATGTCAGTGTAGAACCTGTGGCAGTCACCGCGCCCGTCAGCGTCACCGTGCCTCCATAGATCGAAACATCACCGGCCACCGTTTGAGCTGTAGCAATGGTGATATTTGCCGAATTGCCGGGTTTACCAATGGTCAAACTGGACGCGCTCGATGCCAATGTATAATTGGCATTATATGGGAAGGTCTGAGCCGCCGAAAAACTGGTGGACGTCGGTTCGTAGACGACCGCTCCTGTGGTTTTCGTGATGATCCCATTTGCCCCAGCCCCTACGAAACTTGAGTAGGAAAATGTTACATTACCGGATGCTGTCCAGGTACCGCTGAGCGGCGATCCTGCATAAATATTACCCCAGCTGGAGCTGCCCATGCCGCCTGCTGATGTCGAACCCCGGTCGCCCGTCACCTGGATGTTACCTGATCTCGACAAAAGTTGGATATGTCTGCCCGTGGTACCACTGGTATAGACTGTTCTGTAGAAATTCAATGCATAAGTGCTGTTACTCTGGGTATTGGTTAACGTGGCTTCGATGTTGATATTCCCTGCATCCGTTTCGATGGTGGAAGAATTCGTAATAAACGTAATACCGCCAAAAAAAATATCGGGTGTTCCTCCAGTCAATCCTCCATGTGAATCCCCGTAGATCCCGATGGTTCCGCTTCCGGTAGTAGTAATTGTGGCCTGTAAACGGATGCCATCATCATAACTGGTCGTACATCTTCCGTAGATATTGATGTTCCCTCCGGCTGCCGTAATGGTGGCGTTAGAGATCAGTATACCCGGAGCCCCTCCGGTCCGCCCAGAGGCAGCATACAAACCTGCCCCTTTGGTTCCCGAAAAATTACCCCCGAGGGTGATGTTGCCTCCGGTGGATAACAGACTGGAACCACTGTTCAGGGTGATCGCCCCCGTTGTGCTATTGGGGACTGCTACGGCTGTACCGCCGGAATTCGCCCGAAAAGTGATATCACCATTATTCGTCTGTATGGTCTGGCTGGCGGCCAGATCAATATCTCCGTTGGCCTGCAGCCATATATCCGCTCCGCTGATGGTGGATGTAATATTTTGCTGCGCCAGGATGATGCCTCCCTGGATGGTGATCGGACCCGCGACGCTGATCGCTGCTCCCAGCGTGATCGTGGCCGTATTGGCCGAAGTATAGGGGCTATCTCCGGACACCCCGGTTCCCAGATAGGTTCCGATCACCAGTGCTGAGAGTGATGTCATGTTTTGAATGATGAGGCCATCCATTCCGCCGGAACCCGTGAAGGTTCCGCTGGTGGTGGTTCCGGAATACGAAAGACCCACATCGAAACTGGAACCGCTGGCCGGCGCAAGGGTGAGCGTTCCCGTGGTGCTGATGCTGATATCGGGTGTGCCGTTCACAAAATCATTGTAGCGGGTCATCAGCGTGATATCTCCGGATCCGGCACTGATGGAACGATTGGTGCTGAGGGCCGAGATATCTCCATAGCCGCCACTCCTGGCAGCCGACCCCACAAATGCCCAGATCAGAATGTCTCCGCCATTCGTGGAGATGTTGCCCGTCACATCTACACCGTTGTATCCGCCATTACCGGGGACCCCGATGCTCCCGACATCCAGGCCGTTCCATTTTTGTGTCTTGGCACCGGCGCTGATCCATAAATGACCGCCATTGGTGGTGATATTCCCGGTGCTAACATTGTAGAGACCAGCCGTACCATCATCCATTTCGTTGATGATGACCACATCGAGCCGGGCAGATCCAGTGGCCAGGATACTACCCACACTGGTAGAATTATTGATCCGACCGTTTCCCTGCATGGTGAGCAATCCTGTGCCATCGGTCTTTTCGATCGTTTTACCGGTAGCCAGACGGACACTCCAGGTATCGCTCAAACCCTGGAAAAACAGGTTGCCGGTGGCCGTGCTGGTGATGTTCCCATTCAGCTGCACATCGCCGCCCATCACGGAGATCCCGCCGGCCAGGGTGATATCATCATTCAGGGAGATGGCGCCCGCATTGGTCATGCTCCCGATCGTAAGGTTACTGCCTGCCGTGGTGGAGCTGATCGGCGCACTCAGGGTCACCGCAAAGTTGGTCGTATTGCCCACAATGGTGAGTGATCCGCTGGCCAGGGCGGTATTGATCACCGATACGTTTACGGTGGAGTTTGCCGTGACCGTGAGTGTACCGCCAACCCGGGACCAACCGGATCCTGAACTGGCGGCCGAAGAGATCGTCAACGTCTGACCGGCCGCGGTTGCGGTGATGAAAACGGCGGACAGGAGCAGGATAACAGACCTGCTCAGAGATGAAAAACGCTTGCTCATATTGATGTGTGTGTTATCTTATTGTGGATACTGAAGTAAGATCAGCCCCGTGCGTGCGTGCGCGCTCTAAACAAACACCAATATTAACCGCGATTGCCTGCCAGCGTTAGTCTACGATCTTTCCTTTTGTCGTAATTCGGAGAATCGCGACAAACAGGATGTTTTTGACGTTTTACGACAATGAATTGAAACAAGAGGATTTCACCGCAAACGGGCAAAGGCGCTAAGGCAAGTGCTCTTCATTCAAAACTTCTCCGCTTTTATGTAGTGCATCGAGATACTCGCTGGGCAACTTGCCCGTCATTTCCCGGAACGCGATGATGAAGGAACTCCGGCT
>CANHUK010000076.1 GCA_947463755.1 Chitinophagaceae bacterium | reverse complement strand
AAGAGTGCCGAGGTGGGTTCTGCTTATCTGGCCGCCTTACGTATTTGACGATATGATCTCAAAACATAAGAAAAGCCGCAATTAGCGGCTTTTCCTTTTTTCAGACCTAAAATTCACAAAAGATGGCAAGACCTATCATGGTTTCTGTTGTATTTTCCCTCCTTCTCGTCCTGCTTGTTCCGGACCTGCGCGGGCAGTCGAGGGCGGAACAGACGATCCGTTCGATCCTCGACCGACAAACCGCTGCCTGGAACCGCGGTGACCTGGAATCATTCATGATCGGATACTGGGAAAGCGATTCGCTGATGTACATCGGTAAGTCCGGTGTTACTTATGGGTATGCGCCTACCCTGGCCAGTTATCACAGGAACTATGGGGATACAGCCCGGATGGGAAAACTGAGGTTTGATCTGATCCAGGTCAGGCGACTGTCGCCCCGTTACTTTCACGTCGTTGGCAAGTGGTCCCTCAAGCGATCAGCCGGGGATGTGGGCGGACATTATACCTTGTTATTCAGGAAGATAAGGGGCGAATGGGTCATTGTTTCTGATCATAGCAGTTGACGAATAAGAGGCGCCACGTTTCCATGACGCCTCTTTTCAGGCTAGTTTCTCCAGCTGGAGAATGTTCTTTTATGCCAGGCTTGTCAGTATTCCCCTGAATTCAGGAATGACCCGGTTGGGCAGCAGACATGGATGGTATCAGCCCTTTGTGCGATAGAGAGTACCATTTTCAACGACGTAGAAGTATCCGTCCATCGATGCGATGAGATCGACGTCATTCATGTCTCCCTTAGCTCCGACCTGCTCGTGTTTTCCGTTGACGTCGGTCTTGAATAACGTACCGTCTTCTTCCACGCTCCAGATGTATCCGTTGCTGCCGGTCATGGCGATGGTTTCTTTCCATTCACCCTCGGCTCCGACCTGCTGCCAGGCCATCGCCTTGATGCTGGTCTTGTAGAGTGTCCCGGCTTCTACTGTCCAGAGATATCCTCCCATCGCCTCGAGCATTTCCAGGTGTTTGAATTCTCCATCGTCGCCGATCTGACGCCAGCTGCCATCTACACTTGTTTCGTAGAGTGTACCATCTTCTTCCACGGAATATAGTTTACCGTTCAGCGCAGCTACGGCAATGGTGTTCTTGTACTCTCCCGCCATGCCTACAGATTGCCACTTGCCGGTAGATGAATTGTGCCGGAACAGGGTGCCGTCCTCAATGGTCCAGATCTCATCGTTGAGTCCCACCAGGAAGTGCACATTATCGAAGAGACCCTTCTCTCCGACCTGGTTGTAATCTCCGTCCTTGTCGGTCTTGTACAGGGTACCATCTTTTTCGATGCTGTACAAAAATCCGTTCATGGAGATCACGTCGATGGTGTTCTTCCATTCTCCCTTGTCGCCGACCTGTTCCCAACGCTGGGCGTTGGCATGAAGGGTGGAGATGGAAAACACTAAAATTGAAAGCAGCTTGAAGAAGGACTTGAACATGGCAGTTTGTTTTGATATGAATCATTTAAAATAATAATTTCTTTTAATATTTATGTATTGAATGAATTATTTGATGCAGATCTCGAAGAATGCGTTGTTGGTTTCCCCATTTCATGCAACTTACAGGCTGCTCTTTGCATCTATCCCTTATTAAACCTTTCACATGTTCGCCATTATTCTCGGTCTCATTCTATTGTCCATTGCGGTTTTTGTACCTGCCGGCACGTATCCCGCCTCACGCAGATTCATGCCAATCCTCAGGGTACTGGCCATCGTGTTGATGGTGATCGGGCTGATCACATCAAGTGTCAAGCAGATCGATGCGGGTTTTGTCGGGGTGAAGTCCCTGTTTGGTAAAGTGCAGCCGGATGTTTTACCGAGTGGTCTGAATTTCGTCAACCCCGTGATGGATGTCCGTTCGCTGGATGTACGCACCCAGAATTATACCATGAGTGGTCAGCACGACGAGGGTGCTCAGGCGGGAGACGACGCCATACGCGTATTGACGGCCGATGGACTGGAGGTGACGATCGACCTGTCTGTCTTGTACCGGGTGATCCCGGAGGAGGCGCCCCGGTTGATACGCGAGATCGGTGTTAGTTACGAGGATAAGATCGTACGTCCGATCACCCGGACCCGGATCCGGGACAATGCGGTCTATTATGATGCGGTTTCGTTGTATTCGACGAAGCGCGACGAGTTCCAGGATCGGATCTTCAAGTCGATCGACCAGGATTTCAAGAAGCGTGGCTTGTTCTTAGAGAACCTGCTGGTAAGGAACATCACGTTGCCGGGATCTGTGAAGGCGGTGATCGAGCAGAAGATCAATGCGGAGCAGGATGCCCAGAAGATGCAGTTTGTGTTGCAGAAGGAGAAGCAGGAGGCGGAGCGAAAGCGTGTCGAGGCGCAGGGTATCGCTGATTACCAGCGCATTGTAAGTGAGAGTTTGTCGGACAGGCAGTTGCAGTACGAACAGATCAAGGCGATGAAGGAGCTGGCCGGTTCTGCCAATTCGAAGATCATTGTGATGCCCTCCAAGGGTGGTGTTCCGATCATCGTCGACGGAAAGCAGTAAGGGGCGAGGTCCTTTAATGAATGAGTCTGTCGCGATCCTTCCACCATCTGCGGTATAGCTTCAGCATGAGGAAGAAACTGGCCACGAGCCATGCATAAAATATAAAGGACCCGACGGAATGTCCTTCCTCAAAGAGCATGTATCTGAGTCGGATACCGAAGAT
This sequence comes from Chitinophagaceae bacterium, assembly GCA_947463755.1. Classification (GTDB taxonomy): domain Bacteria; phylum Bacteroidota; class Bacteroidia; order Chitinophagales; family Chitinophagaceae; genus Pollutibacter. Next base: position 4,190 of record CANHUK010000076.1, on the reverse strand, counting down.
GGTGTTCACGAGCATCCATACCAGGGCAGCGGACAGACTCCAGACGATCTTTTTGAGGAATAGGGCTACATCGGGTTCCATGGTTGGGTTGTGGGTGTGTGATGAGTGCTAACAAGCCTTTGGAGGGCTTGTTCATCAGGGCATCAGTAATTTCCGGAATTCCGCTGAGTCGCCGCTGAAAACATTGAAGTCTACCCGAGATCGTATGCCGTTAACCCTGCCCGATTCGCTGAATTGCCAAAAGACCCAGTCGCGGGCGATCCGCGGTCTGTTTCTGCGCACGTAGTGTGCGACCCAGAGGCGGTGGTCGTTGAACGAAGTTCCGAGCACTTTGTGGTAGAATGAAGGGCTGGCATAGATGATGGGTTTCACCCCATAATGCCGGCCGACGATCTCCAGCCATTCCCTGACCCTTTTCCTGATGGTGGCGGGCGGCATGCCACGGGTTTCTTCGACATCCAGAACGGGTGGGAGGTCTCCCCCGGCGAGTTTCACTTGCCGGATGAAATGTACTGCCTGTTGCCTGGCGTTCTTATCCGGCAGGAAATAATGGTAGGCACCGCGCCTGACACCCTGTTCTCCGGCCTTGCGCCAGTTTCTGTCGAAACGGGCATCCTTCAACCGGATCCCCTCTGTCGCTTTGATGAAGGCGAAGCCCACGCTGATGCGGCCTTCGCGCATTTTCCGGACGGCATCCCACGCGATATGCCCCTGGTGGTGGGATACGTCTATGCCGAAGATGATGAAATCCGTCGGGATCGAGATGCCAAAGCCGGGATATCTGGTGAATCTGGCCCTTCTTTCGAGGATGTAGTTGGCCAGGAAATATCCGAGGATACTGAGCAGGGCGGTGAATGCCAGTGCGGCGAGGATCCTGAGGGCGTATGACTTTTTACTTTTACCGGGTGTCTTTCTTGGGTTGACCGTTTTCCTTGGTGGCATAGTTGCAAAGAAACATCCAATTCAATTTCAACGGATGCATCCGCCATTCGATTAATTTTACACAGTATGCCAGGACTGCATCTAACCGACACCTTGAATCTGATATCCCGCATTACCCCGCGTCGGGCGTGGAATGCATTGAAAGTATATGCGAGTTTTCAGCTGAGCCGGATGACGGGCCGTCCGATCCAGTGGGGACTTCCGATCTCGATATCTTTCGAGCCCACGACCTCCTGTAACCTGCGTTGTCCGGAATGTCCGAGTGGTTTGCGGGCCTTTACCCGTCCGACCGGGATGCTGGAACCTTCGTTCTTTCGTCGCACCATCGATGAGATCCATCGCGACCTGATCTATCTGATCTTTTACTTTCAGGGGGAACCATACCTTAACCCGGCCTTTCTGGACATGGTTTCCTATGCTTCCTCGAAGGGCATTTATACGGCGACTTCCACAAATGCGCACTATCTCACGGCCGAAAACGCCCGCCGCACGGTAGAGAGTGGTTTGGATCGCCTGATCATATCGATCGATGGTACTACGCAGGAGGTTTACCAGCAGTATCGCGTCGGCGGAAAACTGGAAAAGGTCATCGCCGGAGCGCGGGAGATCGTCAGGTGCAAGCGGGAAATGAAAAGCAGCACTCCTTTTGTGATCTTCCAGTTCCTGGTGGTGCGCCCGAACGAGCATCAGATCGAAGAGGTTGAGCGGCTGGGTCGGGAGATCGGCGTAGACGCCGTATGGTACAAGACGGCTCAGATCTATGACTACGAAGAGGATCCGAACGGACTGGTCACCACCATTGATAAATATAGCAGGTACAAGACCGGGAAGGATGGTAAGCGTATGCCCAAGAACAAACTGGCCAATCATTGCTGGAAACTCTGGCATGCGAATGTCATCACATGGGATGGCATCGCGGTACCCTGCTGTTTTGACAAGGATGCCACGCATCGCCTGGGTGATCTGAAGGGGGCTTCCTTCCGCCAGATCTGGCATGACAAGGATTATCGCGACTTCCGTTCGAAGCTGATGCAGGGTCGCAAAAACATTGATATTTGTTCGAACTGCAGTGAAGGCACGAAGGTCTGGGGCTGATCGATCCGGCCCGATCTTTTTTGATATCGTTACCGGGTATTTCTTCATCCATCGTCCATGGGCGATGTAAATCATACATCATGACAGAGCAGTTCAATAACCGGATCCGTCAGGTCATCATCCTGATCATCATACTGGCCCTGGGATTTCTGATCCTTGAAGAGTTATATATCTTCCTTCCGGGTTTTTTGGGTGCGTTGACGTTCTATATCATCGGCCGCAACTTGTGGTTCGACCTGACGGAGCGTCGGAAATGGGGGAAGTCGATGACGGCCGCGCTGTTCCTTACGGCGCTCTTTGTACTCATCGGACTGCCTTTTTACTATGTTTTTCATCTGGTTACGCCCAAGATCCATGATATTTTCAGTCATTCGGACGAGCTGTTGAAGGGTGTCAAGGCTTTATCTGACCGGATCACGGCATTTGCGGGATTTGAAGTGGTCACGACCGAGTCGATCGCATCGATCCGGACCCGTATGAGCGGTTTCATTCCGACCTTTCTGAACAGCACGGCCAATATTCTGAGCAACATCGCGGTCATGTTTTTCGTCCTTTATTTCATGTTCGTGAATGGCCGCGAGATGGAGCGATACATCAATGGTTATCTACCGCTGAGTCGTTCGAGCATAGACGTGCTGGCGGCGGAGACGATGAACAGTGTGCGTGCCAACGCCATTGGTATTCCGCTGATCTCGCTGATCCAGGGTATTACGGCGATGATCGGCTATATCATCTTCGGACTGAACGACTGGGGAATGTGGGGCTTCCTGACCGGGGTGTTTGCCTTTTTTCCGATCGTCGGAACCCTGGTCATCTGGGTACCGCTGGTGATCTTCCTGTATGCGCAGGGCATGAACTGGCAGGGTACGGGGTTGTTGATCTACAGTCTGATCGTGACGGGCAATATTGATTATCTGGCGCGGATCAAGTTGATGAAGAAGATCGGGGATGTGCATCCGCTGGTCACGGTCTTCGGTGTGATCGTTGGCTTGAATCTCTTTGGTTTCATGGGATTCATTTTTGGTCCGCTGCTGTTCAGTTACCTGATGATCCTGATGCGGATCTACACCTTCGAGTTTGTGAATCATTCCTATCGAGATCTTCAAGGGGATCGTTAAGCGAAGACGGTCGTAACTTTGACATATGGCTCATCATGTAATGCTTTCCGTGCGCGGCGGTTTTCTGTTCCGCGTCCTCAGATTCGTCCTCATCCTGCAGGGCTTGTTCGGTGTGGCGCTTGCACAGGAGGAGGTATCCCCGCGTCATGAGTTCAGGGGTGCCTGGATCGCTACGGTCGACAATATCGACTGGCCTTCCCGTAAGGGGCTGTCGACAGCTGAGCAGCAGGCGGAATTCGTCCAGATGCTCGATCTGCATCGCGCCAATGGCATGAATGCCATTATCATGCAGATAAGGCCGGCGGCGGATGCCTTTTATCCCTCTCCTTACGAGCCCTGGAGCGAGTGGTTGACGGGCGTTCAGGGCAAGGCTCCGGAGCCATATTATGATCCATTGCAATTCATGGTCGAAGAAACGCACAAGCGCGGCATGGAGTTCCACGCCTGGCTGAATCCATACCGGGCGGTATTCAACATCACCCGTTCTTCCATTGCGCCTGATCACATTACCCGTAAGCAGCCGGGCTGGTTCCTGGATTATGGCGACAAGCGATATTTCGATCCGGGTCATCCGGAGGCGCAGGTATTTGTGGGCAATGTCGTTTCGGACATTGTGCGCCGGTATGATGTGGATGCCATACATTTCGATGACTACTTTTATCCGTATCGGATCGCGGGAAAGGAGTTTCCGGATACGGCGACCTACCGGGTACATGGCCGGGGTATGACGCGCGACGACTGGCGTCGGAGCAATGTGGATTCGATCATTGTTCGCCTGCATCGGGTGATCAAGGAAGCCAATGCCGATTGTCGGTTCGGTATTTCTCCCTTTGGTGTGTGGCGCAATCAGGACCAGGATCCGCGGGGGAGCGCTACCAAGGCTGGCCAGACGAACTATGACGATCTGTATGCCGATATTCTCCTTTGGCTGCGCAACGACTGGATCGACTATGTGGCACCGCAGCTTTATTGGGAGTTCTCACATCCCAATGCACCTTTTGAGCCTTTGCTCGACTGGTGGAGCAAGAATTCTTT
>CANHUK010000075.1 GCA_947463755.1 Chitinophagaceae bacterium | reverse complement strand
TATCTTCAAGGGGGGACGCAACACATTGTACAATCAGAGTGCAGACCTGACCTATAATGTGCCGACCAACCTGATCCCTTTCCTGGACTGGACAACGGCGAACCTTGCCTACCGAACCACGTACAGCTGGATCGGCGCCTCGAGGCTGGCGGTGGAATTAGGCAACACGATACAGAACAGTGCCCAGCAGGGGGCCACGGTCGAACTGAACTTCCAGCAACTCTACAGCAAATCCAGATGGCTGGCGGCGGCATCCGACCCTCAGCGAAAAGTGGCCCCTCCGCCTCCTCCGAAAGCCGCTCCGCAGCTGAAGGAAAATGCACCACAGATCGCTGATACCGTCGTGCTCAAGGGCAAGGCCAAGCGCAAGGAGGCTCGCCGGAAGCGAAAGGCGCGCAGGTTAGAACGCCGCGCACAACGGCGCAGCGAACGGAAGGAGATCCAGCTGAGTCCGGTGACGGCCGGAGCCCTGCAGTTGCTGACATCAGTGAAGCGGGCCGGCATCACATACAATGAGGGCGGAACGACCTTCATTCCGGGATGGATGGACAGTACAAAATTCTTCGGTAATAATTTCACCAGCATGGCGCCGGGGATGGATTTCATCATGGGGCGTCAGCCTGACAGCAGCTGGCTGCATAGTGCCGGCAGTCGCGGCCTCATCTCGAAGGATCCCATGCTGAACAACATGTTCCGCCAGTCGTATGATCAGCGCCTGAGCATCAATGCGCAGATGGAACCGGTCAAAGACATGGTCATCGATCTGAACCTCGATAAGACCCTGAACAAGACCTACACGTCCCTGTTCAAGGATACCATCGGAACCGGACAGTTCGTGAACCTGAGTCCTTACTCCGGCGGCGGTTTCAGCATCAGTTACATCTCCTTCCAGACCCTTTTCAAGCGGGTCGATCCGAACAATATCAGTGAAACCTTCCGTCAGTTCGAAGACAACCGGCTGGTCCTTTCCCGTCGACTGGGTGAGGCCAGTGGCTATAGCAAGGTGGTGGGGCCTGACGGCTATTACAAGGGATATGGCAGATATGCCCAGGATGTGCTCATCCCTTCGTTCATCGCGGCCTATACGGGCAAGGATGCAAACAGCGTCAGTCTGATCCGGAGTGGTCCTTCGGGATATGTGAAATCCAATCCTTTCCTTGGATATATACCCCGGCCGAACTGGAGACTGACCTATAACGGGTTGAGCAGGTTACCGTCAATGGAGACCATATTCACCAATTTCAGTCTTACCCACGGCTATACGAGCACCCTCGGCATGAATAGTTTCAATTCGGCATTGTTGTTCCAGGATGAGCTGGGATTGGGCTTTCCAAGCTTTATGGATAGTGTCTCGGGTAATTTCATTCCCTATTTCCTGGTGCCGAATATTTCCATCCAGGAGCAGTTCGCTCCGTTGATCGGTATTGATTTCTCCACGCCCGGTCAGTTGTCCGGTCGGTTCGAATTCAAAAAGAGTCGAAACCTGAGTATGAGCCTCGTCGACTATCAGCTCAGCGAGGTCCGTTCTACGGAAACGACCCTGGGCATTCGCTACCGGAAGCGTGGATTTCCGCTTCCCTTTACGATCCGTATCGGCAAAAAGGAGCCAGCCAAGAAACTGGACAATGACATCACCTTTACCCTTGATTTCAGCATCCGGGATGATGTGAATTCAAACAGCAGACTGGACCAGTCCAATGCCTTTGCCACCGGAGGACAGAAGGTCATGTCGATCCGTCCGACGGTCGACTACGTCCTCAGCAACCGGATCAACATCCAGCTGTACTTCGATCAGCGGCGGGTGAATCCATATATTTCCAGTTCTGCGCCTCTGGTGAATACGCGGGCGGGTGTGCAGGTGCGGGTGAGTCTCGCCCAACAGTAAGGACCGTTCGGACCATCCTGCACGTGCGTTCCATGCCGTTCGGTCGGTTATTTTCTATGCAGGTAGAATGAGTTGGCCTGGGCTGAGCAGGTCACCACCAGGTCATTGATGCAGACATGTGCGGGTAATCCTGCACAATAATGTACGATGTCGGCAATGTTTTCCGCCACGAGTGGCTCATAGCCGGCATATACGGAGGCGGCCATTGCATCATCGCCCTTGAATCGTACATTGGAGAATTCGGTGTCGGCGGCACCCGGATGTATGGCGGTAACACGAATTCCTTTGGATAACAGATCTATCCGCATCGCTTTGCTGATGGCGTCCACCGCGTGCTTGGATGCGCAGTATCCATTGCCTTTCTCATAGACTTCCTTTCCGGCGATGGATCCCATGTTGAAAATATGGGCTCCTGAAGCATTTAGCAGGGGCAACGTGGCTTTTGTGACATACATCAATCCCTTGAGATTGGTGTCGATCATGGTTTCCCAATCATCGAGGCTCGCCACATCGAAATGATCGCGTCCAAGCGCGAGTCCGGCGTTGTTCACGAGGATGTCCAGCGGGCGCCATGCCTCCGGAATTCCTTCAATGTGCTCAAACACTGCGTTCCGATCCATTACGTCAAAGGTCAGCGGCAGTACCCGGACGCCATATTTAACAGTGAGCAGTTCTGCCAGTTCAAGGAGTCGCGGTGCCCGCCGGCCGGTGATGATGAGATCATCTCCTGAAGCCGCAAACTTTTCAGCGATGGCTCTGCCGAATCCGGAGGTTGCCCCTGTTACGAGTATCTTTCTGTTCATGATTTTTCGGTTATGCATGCCCGTTATGCAGTCATTTGTAGCCGGGCCCAATGATCATTTGATGAGTGTCACGGTACCTTTCCGGTAGATGATCCGGCCAAGGTAGTCCTTGCCACGCACCTGCCACACGAAGGTGTCACTTCCCTGTTCTCTGTTCTTCAGTCTTCCATCCCAACCTTTTCCGATCCGGTCAGTGGCGAAAACTTCCTGTCCCCAGCGATTGTAGACACGGAAGAATTCCAGTGACTCGATCCCCACCGGGATCGGCGTGAGCAGGTCGTTCAGTCCGTCACTGTTGGGGGTGAAGGCGGTGGGTACGAAGATGTCCGGTTCCGTCTTGAAGACCCTGACATTGAGTGTGTCATAGGCGAAGCATCCATTGCGGGTGGTGACTTTGAGGATGAACCGGGTGTCTTCGTTCAGTTCGCCGACGGGGTTGGGGATGTTCGGGTCGTTCAGGCCGTCGGGTGGGGTCCAGAGATAGTAGAAACCGCCGGAGGCGTTCAGCTGAAGGGGTTGACCGACAACCACTGTAGTGTCGCGGCCCGCGTAGGCGGGTACAGGCGGGAGTACATTTACCCTCACCGTGTCGAAGGATGGTTTCGGACATCCTTTGTTGTCGCGAACGGCGACCCGGTAAGTGGTACTTCGTTGTGGTCGGGCGACAGGGTTGGAGATAAAGGCGGATGACAGTCCTGCCGAGGGGGTCCAACGATAGTCCATGCCACCGGTGGCCAATAGCCTGGCGCTGTCACCATAGCAAAGCTCCACCGTTGGAGAAATCGAAATAGTGGGATATGGGACAGTGGTGACACGTATGGCATCCGTAGCGGCGCAGGTTCCGATGCTGGCATTGACCTGGTAAATGGTTGTCTGGTTGGGTCTGGCCACCGGATTTTTCAGGTTGGCACCATTCAGGGTCGTTGCCGGCGACCATTGATAGGAGAGACCGTCACTTTGGGGGGTCAATGTAAGGGAATCACCCAGGCAGATGGTGGTATCCCTGCCTGCGTCCAGCGTCACGAATTGGCGGACATCCAGGAAAACCGAATCCCGCGCCACGCAGCCCGGTGCTGATGTCAGGGTGACATAATATCGGGTCGGTGAGCCGGGATAGGCCCTTGGCGTAGGGCTATTCGGGTTGTCGAGGCCTGCTGCCGGCGTCCAGCGGACCGTTCCGATGCCTATGGCGGAGAGTTGCATGGTATCGGCCACGCACATAAGGGTATCATTTGTCACGATCAGCGATGGCTGGTCTGAGACGATGATCGTTTTATCGATGGTATCCCGACACCCCTTGCTGGTGGCGACGATCAGCTGGGTCTGAAAACTGCCGTTCGTCGGATAAGTGTAATTCGGGGATGGCAATGCCGATGTGTCCGGGTTGATGGCCGGGTGACCGAATGACCAGCGCCAGTAGTTGACGGTTCCGAAGGTTGCTTTGCTGGTATCCCGGAAGCTAAATGGGATGTTCCGGCATGTTTGCATGACATCGAATCCGGCGTTGAATTTTGGGAACACCCTGGCTACTGCGTATGCGGTGTCCGTACAATCCTCATTCCGGTTGGTGATCAGGCGGATCTGGTATGTGCCGGTGTCCGGAAAGGTGATGGTGGGTCTTGCCTGGTTAGAGGTGTCATCGGTTCGCCCGGGGATGTTGAAGTCCCAAAAATAGCTTCGGATCAACGGACTGTTATTGCGATTCTGAAAAGTGATGGTGAAGTCGTCGCAGTTGATGTATTCCGGTTGAAGATCGGCGGCGGCTATGGAGCAGGGGGCTACTTTAATGTGCAGGTCTTTGCGATGTCTGTTGATCAGTACCCCGTTGCGGTATTCAAGTACGGCGACGGTCACTACATATATCCCCGCCAGTGGTGCGGTGCCGGTCATCAGACCGGTGAACTGATTCAGCCGGACGGAAGTTCCCATGGGCTGGTCGGCGGTGAAGCCGAAGCTGTAGTTCAGGCTGTTGTAGGGCGGCGGTCCTGCCATGGGTGGCTGCGGGCTGCCGGTCTGTGCAAAATTATATGCCTGCTCGTAGGTATAAATAAGGGAATCCCCATCCGGATCCGTGGCTCCGAAATCATATATGAAGGGGTTGTCCTGACAGATCAGTACGGTATCCGATCCTCTGAAAATGGGACTTGTGTTCCTGGGGGCTGAAGCGAGCAGGGATGTTCCGGGAATGGTGGCTGTGTAGGTGGCGCCCGCGTTGTTTGAATTCATCACATTGGTGATGTTCTCTATCCGGCAGCATCGCTGATAGGAAACCGTGTACCCGCTGGCAGAGAAGGGGAGCTCCACTTCCACATAGTAGACCCCGACCTGGTAGCAAACGTTGGGGGCATTGTCGATGCAAGGGCCCGGGCTGGTCAACTGGATGGTTTCGGTCCGGGAGATGGGCACCTGCAGGTCTCTGAATACTGCGTTGAATCCGGTCTGAAAGACGGTGATGGCTGCTGTCTGGTCCAGTTGTGAACCGCTGGACTGGCAGTCGCGGAAAAGGCGAAGGGTGATGCGATAGCGCCCTGATCCCGACTGAGAACCGCTGCCGAGATATTCGTAACTCATTTCGCCACCGGCAATATGCCTGGCCTCCGATGTATGCATCAGGCCCAGGAACAGCAATGACAGCAGGAGTCGGGTCGTTTTCAAGTCAGGGTTTGTTTGTGCCCAGTATGAAGGTCTTCAGTATCTCGCCTGACCGTTCAGGATCCTCCCGCATGCCCATGTGCGCTACTGATTCGAGGATATGAACATGCCCGTACTGCAAAAGGTTCGTCTGTGGCAGTGTCTCGTTCAAATCTACGGTTTTATCGAGAGCTCCCAAGACCATCAGGACAGGTCTGTTAAAATCAGCAAGTACCCGGGTGCGATCGGGACGCGACATCATCGCGCTGTAATAGCCAGTGAGGGCCTCCGGGGTTGCCCAGGCGCATGTGTCTGTGATGTGTTCATGTAAAATGTCTGCCGAAGACACCCGAAAAGAATCGGCGTAGAGTCCCGGTATCACTTCCTTCAGAAAGGCGGCTGCACCATGCTCCTGCATGAATCGGATGCCTTTGCTGCGCAGCGCTTTCCGTTGTTCACTATCTGCCAGGGCCGTAGCGTGAAAAAGTCCAAAGCCATCCAGCCGGTTCGGGTAAAGTGCCGCGAATGCCAGGGCAATGTATCCACCCATGCTATGGCCGATGATGATGCAGGAGGTATGACCCTCAGCGTCCAGCAGTGCGCCGAGGAGTGCTGCATATGCATCCATTGTATCTAACGATGTACTTTCTGCGGGCAGACTGGATCCGCTTCCCGGCAGATCCGGAACGATCACCCGGCAGATCGCGGCCAGGATATCGATCTGCTCATTCCAAATGGTGCCGGATTCACCGAAACCATGCAGCAGGATAAGCGGCCGGCCCTCGCCCTGCACTCGATAGTGCATCAGGCCTCCCGGATATGGTATGCTCCTGTTCATGCGCGCGCATTGGATGTCCTGGCGTGTCGAAATCCTGCGTATCCCATCCAGATGATGATGGGTATGAGGGAGATGTTCAGCGATTGGGGCAGTACCGGCCATCCGACGACCAGGATCACCGATACCCATGCCACGCCCTTGAAGTAGGCCCTGACCCATCGTTTGCCTGACCCGGCGAGGAAAGCAGCCGGGAGATGGGAAGGAAGGGCCCATAGCAGGTTCATGTTATCCTTGCAGATCTGGTGGTCTGTAGCCGTCCACATCAAAACAAGCAGCACCCCGAGCAGGCCGGTGAGAAAGAACAACAGGAAGTCTGCTACCCGGGTGATCTTCACGTGGATAGGGCGGTTGAGGGTGGAAATCCAGATCATCAGTCCGGCGAGCAGTCCGAGCACAATAAGGCTCATTGGAGGCATGGAAGTCGGCATCGGCTGAAACTGACGGGGCAGGATCATGACTTTTTCCATGACCAGGGGGCTTCCTTTCACGTTGGTGCCGTCGATCCCCTTTTCAAGATAGTCTGGCAGGAACATGGCTTCGTTGTCGGTCATGATCCGGTCCAGCCGCTGTCCGAGCAGGATGTCGATGCCAAGTTTCGACCAATCCTTGCCATTACCATCGAGGTATGCGTACAAATGTTCTCGGAAGGTCTGTCCTTCGGGTCTTGGAACGCGCACCTGCCGCCCCTCTTCCGGCAACGCGGTGAGGATCAGATCACGCAGTCGGGTGGTGCAGTTGTCAAAGAGGAAATCATATTTATAGGACCTGTTTTCGGGTCTGACCTTGTTGAAAAGGTATTGTTGGAGGGTTAATTTCTTGTCTGCATGAATTCCCAGCACTTGTTCGGATATCTGTCGGCCTTCCAGC
>CANHUK010000074.1 GCA_947463755.1 Chitinophagaceae bacterium | reverse complement strand
TGGAGTACGAGACGGCCATGCGGGGTGGTTCCTCATCTTATCGTCCGGAATCCCTTGCTTTTCTGGCCGACAGCGACCGGTTGGTATTTCATGAAGGCGACGGGCTGATCGGCGAGCATATACGCTATGCAATGAGCAGCGGGCACTCCCCCTACCACCAGGTCTTCTGGATCGAATCGGGTGGGCAACAGATATTTTTTGGGGGAGATGAAGCGCCTCAGTTGCATCAGATGCGTCACCGGTTCATGGCCAAGTATGATCATGACGGGAGGAGGGCGATGTCATTGCGTCAGCAATGGTGGGAGCAGGGTGTTTCGGAGGGTTGGACCTTCCTTTTTTATCATGATCTGAAGTCGCCAATAGTTCGGGCGGGGGCATAAAAAAAGGCTAGCCCTAGAAAGAGCCAGCCGTTGCTAACCTATGAAAAACACCGAGATAAAATTAGGTATTTATTTCAAAAACTGAGTGGCACTTTTCGTAAATATTTTCTGACGGGCACTATTTTATCTGAGCGGTATTTATCGTGGATCTTATTCCTGTGGTGCCCAGTTTTTCCGGGGTTGAGGTTTTTGCGGAGGTCTTTGTTGGTATCCGTTCTTTCGCCTCTTTTCTGCCGCATGTTTGACCATTGTCCGGAAGTGATCTGCGGAGTTGAAGACCTTGTTCGCTCTTTCTTTTCCGAGGCTTTTGGCAAATTCCTCCCGATATTTTTTGCGGATATCAAGCATCTTCTGCTGCCGATCCAGGGGATCTTGTTGACCTGCGTTGCTGTTGAAGCTGGCCTTCAGTTCTTTTTTATATTTTTCGTATACGGGCCAGAACTGCTGAGCTTCTTCAGGTGTCAGGGCGAGTTCGCGCGTAAGGTAGGCTACGTGCATGGCTTCCAGTCTTTGAACACCGGGTCCGGGTTTTCCGGGTCTGCCGGGTTGCGCCAGGACGGCCACGAAGGAGGCGACCCCGAGTGTCAGGGTGATGATCTTTTTCATTTTATCTGATTTTATGGGTTTTAAAAGGGTCTGTCAATCCACCATGGGTGAAACATCGTTGATGTAGGCTTCCAGTTCATACACCGGGATCGATTCCATCTGTTTTGCCAGGCCTTCCGGTGCTGCGAGCAGGTCGGCACTGGCCAGGAACTGTTCCGGGGTGGATGGTGTTGAAGTATTTCCGTCCATTTCGTAGCTGAATGCTACGTTCTCTGCCAGGTAGCCACTGATGTCTTCCAAGCTGAATGCGATGGAGTCCATCGTTGCGGCGGCGGCAGGGGAGGCAGCGATTGACTCTTCTTCAACCGGCCGGTTCGTCATCAGTTGAAGCATTAGCAGCAGACCTGCGACTGCTGCTGCCGCTGCCCCCCATCGGACGGTGTCCATTCTTTTGACCGGTGCTGGCTGAACGACGTCCACCGCATCTATTTTATTTCTTTCGGTCTGCACATCATCCAGGGCGGGCCTACTTTCATTCCAACGTCCGGTGACGCCATTACGTTTCATTTCGCCCAGCAAGGGGGAGATCCTGTCGATCTCCCGACGGGCGCTTTCCGGCGGGTTGGTTATCACCCCATGCCCAATGGCTGCCAGGATCTCCCTGCGCTGTCTGGGGAAATAATTATTGGGCACCCTGAAAGGCATCGCTTTTGGCCAGTGTCCTGGCGTTTCACCTTTTGTATGTTTATGCTTCGGCATGATATCCTACATATGACCTTGTTGCCAACCCTTTGGTTTAATCTTCCAGCATGGCTCTCTCCACCTTTTTGACGGCGTGGTGGTAGCTGGCTTTGAGGGCGCCTACAGAGGTGCCGAGGATCCGGCTCATCTCTTCGTAGGGCATTTCATCAAAGTATCTCAGGTTGAAAACGAGCTTTTGTTTTTCGGGCAGCTGCTGGATGGCAAGCTGCAGTTTCCATTCCATCTGTTCTGCATCGAAACCTTCTTCGGCTTTGAGTTGGTCGGTCATCCACTGCGGTACGTCCTCCATCCTCACGGCCGCTTTTTTCTTCTTCTGTTCCAGAAAGCTGAGGCTTTCGTTGGTAGCGATGCGGTACAGCCAGGTGTAGAGTTGTGCATCCTGTCGGAATCCGTTGAGCCCTTTCCAGGCTCTGATGAGACTGTTTTGCAGGACATCGTTGGCGTCTTCGTGATCGATGACCAGCCGTCTGATATGCCAGTAAAGCCGTTCCTGGTATTTGGACAGGATCGATTCAAAGGCCTTCTCGCGGGTTCCGGGGATACCGAACATCCGCAAGATCTCTCCGTCGTGCAATTGGTTTGACATGGTCATTTTGACGCCGTTTCAACAAAAAACCCGTCTTTTGGACGGGTCATTTGATGAAAGGTTTAAAATAGGCCTGTTGTGGTCATTTTCGGCCGATGACTTTTTCGGCGGCTGCCACGATATGTTCTGTTTCCAGTCCGTATTTGCGCAGGAGTTCGAGCGGTTTGCCACTTTCTCCGAAGGTATCCTGGGTGCCGATCATTTCGATGGGCGTAGGGCATTCACGTGCGGCGAGTTGAGCGATGCTGTCGCCCAGGCCACCGATGACGTTGTGTTCTTCGGCAGTCACGGCGCAGCGGGTCTTCCGAAGGGAGGCGAGTACCGCTTCTTTGTCCAGCGGTTTGATGGTGTGGATATTGATCACTTCTACAGAGACCCCTTTATCTTCCAGGATCCTGCCGGCTTCGACGGCCTTCCACACCATATGGCCGCAGGCGAAGATGGTTACATCGGTTCCTTCCGACAATTGCTGAGCCTTGCCTATGATAAAGGGTTCGTCCGCGGAGGTGAAGATCGGCCATACGGGTCTGCCGAAGCGGAGATAGACAGGTCCTGCGTAGTCTGCAACGGCAAGGGTCGCAGCTTTTGTCTGATTGTAATCACAGGGGACGATGACGGTCATGCCCGGGAGCATTTTCATGAGTCCGATGTCTTCCAGGATCTGGTGTGTGGCACCGTCTTCGCCCAGGGTGAGTCCTGCATGGGATGCGCAGATCTTCACGTTTTTGCCGGAGTAGGCGATCGATTGCCTGATCTGGTCATAGACCCTGCCGGTAGAGAAGTTGGCGAAGGTGGTGGTGAACGGGATCTTACCCGCTGTGGCCAGTCCGGCCGCCACGCCGATCATGTTGGCTTCGGAGATGCCGCACTGTACAAACCTTTCAGGGAAGTCCTTGATGAAGGCGTTCAGCTTCATGGAACCTGCCAGGTCAGCCGTCAGGGCTATGACGTTGGGGTTGGTTTTACCGAGCTGGTGGATGCCGTCTCCGAATCCGCTGCGCGTATCTTTCTGTCCGGTGGGTTGCAGGTCTTTCAGCATGTGGTCGTGGGTTTCGTTACGATGCCGCAAAGTAAAACCAAACCAATGGTAATCTGTCGGATGGGCATCGTATATTTTGGGATTGCCTGCCCGCTTAGTTGAATTTGAAGTTTTTGAGCGGGAAGGTGCGGGTTTCCTGCTGGATCTCCTGTTCCCATTTCCAGGCAGTGAGCATGATATCTTCGAGCGAGTACCTGGGTTTCCATTGGAGTTCCCTTTCAGCTTTGTCCTTGTTGGCGTAGATGGCGATGACATCTCCCGGCCGACGTTCTCCGATCCGGTAATCCAGCTTTCGTTGGTTGACCTGTTCGAATGCGGCGATGGCTTCGAGCACCGAGATGCCGTTTCCGGTGCCAAGATTGAAGATCTCGCAGCCGCTCGGATTTCGTTGTTCCATGAGGTATTTCATGGCGAGGGTATGGGCATGGGCAAGGTCGCAGACATGGATGAAGTCGCGGATGCAGGAGCCGTCGCGGGTAGGGTAATCGTTTCCAAAGACGGTGAAGGGTGGGATCTTTCCGATGGCTGACTGGGTGATGACCGGCACCAGATTCTGTGGTTTGTCAATGGGCCATTCTCCGATGATGGCGGAGGGATGGGCGCCGGCAGGGTTGAAATAGCGCAGCAGGATGCACTGGGTGGGATTCACCCTGGCGAACTCGCGTATGATGATTTCCCCCATCTGCTTGGTGGATCCGTAGGGTGATTCGGCGGGCTTTTGCGGGGTTTCCTCGGTAACGGGGATGCTGTCAGGGTTTCCGTAGACGGTGCAGGAGGAGGAGAACACGAAATATGGAACCTTGTATTCTTCTATGCAGCGCAGCAGGTTGACGAGGGACGTCAGGTTGTTGTGATAATAGAGCAGGGGCTTTTCTACGGATTCCCCCACGGCTTTGTATGCGGCAAAATGGATGACGCCGGCGATGTCGTCATTTTCGGCAAAGATCGCATGGGTGTCGTCGAAGTCACACAGATCGACCTTATAGTTCTTGATCTTTTGGTTGGCGATCTTTTCGACGCCTTCGAGCAGGCGGGTGCCCGATCTTGCATTATTATCCACGGAAATGACCTCGTATCCGTTTTCCACGAGATCGAGCAGGGTGTGGCTGCCGATGTATCCGCAGCCGCCGGTGACAAGGATCTTCTTCATTGAGTTGTCTGGTATAGGAAGGTATGAATAATGGAATGCAGCATCGGGTATAAAGTTCAGGGATTCAGCAGGCCGGCCAGGTAGGTACCGTAGCCGCTTTTCATAAGTGGGTCGGCCAGCCGCATGAGTTGTTGTTCATCAATGAAACCTTTTCGCCAGGCGATCTCCTCAATGCAGGCGATCTTTATGCCCTGCCGTTGTTCGATGACCTGGATGAACATCGAGGCCTGCATCAGCGAGTCGAAAGTGCCGGTGTCGAGCCAGGCGGTACCTCTTTCCAGGATGGATACTTTCAGTTTGCCACGTCTGAGATATTCGCGGTTGACGTCGGTGATCTCATATTCGCCGCGCGGGGAAGGTTTCAGGTCACGGGCGATGGATACGACCTCGTTATCGTAGAAATATAGTCCCGGCACTGCGTAGCGGCTTTTGGGGACGGCGGGCTTTTCTTCAATGGATATTGCATTGTTATCGGCGTCAAATTCCACCACACCATACCGTTCGGGATCACTGACGTGGTAGGCATAGACGATGCCGCCGTCCGGATCGTTGTTCTTCTCCAGCATCTTGCCAAGTCCGGCGCCGTAGAAAATATTATCTCCCAGTACCAGGGCGACAGCGTCATCTCCGATGAAATCGGCACCGATCACGAATGCCTGGGCGAGTCCGTTGGGTTCAGGTTGTTCTGCGTAGGATATCTCAAGACCCAGGTGGTGTCCGTCTCCGAAAAGTTTGCGGAACTGCGGCAGGTCGTGCGGGGTGGAAATGATCAGGATCTCACGGATGCCGGAGAGCATGAGGGTCGACAGCGGATAGTAGATCATGGGCTTGTCGTACACCGGCATGATCTGCTTGCTGATGGCGTAGGTGATGGGATAGAGTCTGGTGCCTGAGCCACCCGCCAGGATGATTCCTTTCATGGTTGTGCGGTTGAACTTGTTTCTCCGGCAAATATGGCGCTTTATTCGCGGGATGACAAAGGATGGACGCTCAAATCACGCATGGACTGATGAAACAGGTTCAGATGAAGAGCCAAACCAGGTGATATACCAGCATGGCCACCAGGGCACTGACCGGGATCGTCAGGATCCAGGCCCAGAGCAGGTTGATGGTCACGCCCCAGCGAACGGCTGAGAGGCGCTTGGTAGCCCCCACCCCGATGATGGATCCGGTGATGGTGTGTGTCGTGCTAACGGGGATCTTCAGCGCCTCGGTGACGAACAGGGTGATGGCGCCGGCGGTTTCGGCGGCCACGCCTTCAAAGGGTGTCACTTTCGTGATCCGGGTGCCCATCGTCTTAATGATCTTCCATCCGCCGCTCATGGTACCAAGGCCAATGGCTGCATAACAGGCGAGGGGTACCCAAACGGGCATCTCCTCGAAGGTTTGGATGGAACCGCTGGCGATGAGTGCCGCGGTGATGATGCCCATGACCTTTTGCGCGTCATTGCCGCCGTGTCCGATGCTGAAGGCCGCAGAGGATACGAGTTGCAGCCGTTTGAACCAGATGTTGGCCCGGGTAGCGTTGAGGGTGTTCAGGAAGATGGTGAAAACTGACAGGGTGAACAGGATAAAAGCGAGCAGGATCCACTTGAAGTTCTTTCCGTAGAAGATCAGTCGCGCCAGGTACGATTCATAATGCGTTCCCTTGGCCAGCTTTTCCGCATCGAATTCCAGGTTGGCAGACAGGAACCACACGATGCCGGCGATGACCAGTCCCGACAGTAGTTTTGGAATGATCCCTTTGCGGAAGGAGTGAATGAACCAAAGCGATATGATGAACGCCATCAGCATGCCCACCATCGGGGCGATGAAGATGAACATCACGGTCTTGAGGATGGGCTCCGAATTGATGGCACCGAATCCGGCGTGGGCAACGCCGGCACCAGCAAATCCACCGATCAGCGTATGTGAGGATGAAGAGGGGATGCCGAACCACCAGGTGAGGAGATTCCAGAAGATGGCGGCCACAAGCCCTGCGAACACGATCACCAGGCCCGCCTGACCATCCAACACATCGGCCTTCACGGTTTTAGCAATGGTGTTTGCCACGCCGTGATCCTTGAATATGAAAAAGGCTGCGAAATTGAATACTGCTGCCCAGACTACGGCCTGGAACGGGGTGAGCACTTTGGTGGAGACGACAGTGGCGATGGAGTTCGCCGCGTCATGGAAGCCGTTGATATAGTCGAAGATCAGCGCCAGGGCGATGATCGTGATGAGAAAAGTCATGTGGGGCGGGCGGTTAAGCGTACTTGATGATGATGGACTCGATCACATTGCCGGCGTCTTCGCATTTGTCGGTGGCGATCTCCATTACCTGGTATATCTCACGCATCTTGATCACTTCCTTGGCGTCCGATTCTTCTTCGAAGAGGCGTTCAATGCACATGTCGAACAGGTCGTCGGCCTGATTTTCGATGCTGTTGATCTTCACCAGCGCATCGGTGATCCGGCGCATGTTCTTCATGTTGCGCAGTTCGGTTACGGCGTATTTGATCTGGATGCACCCCTGATCGATGAGGTCGGCGAATTTGTGCATGCCGGTCTCGTTGGGGTTCACCCGATAGAAATTGATCTTTTTGGCCGATGCGTAGATGTAATCGGCGATGTCATCCAGCGAGGT
>CANHUK010000073.1 GCA_947463755.1 Chitinophagaceae bacterium | reverse complement strand
TGGCCGGTTTACATCTGATTGCGCTGTCAATAACGATCTATACTGCTTTCACTTCCCCCCAACCCTCCAAGGGTCGGGTAACCCTCCAAGAGTTGTGAACTCTCCAAGAGTTCGGGACTCTCCAAGAGTTCGGGACTCTCCAAGAGTTGCGTACGCTGAAAGCGTTGGGGACCCCCAAAACGAATCGAAAAATAAAATCCCCCGACATGCCAGACGCAGTCGGGGGATGAATAAAAAAATATGGGATCATCAGGGGAAGATGCCAAGCTGCCCGTAAATCGTGCCGACCTTGTTGATGGCAACCACAAATGAGGCCGTACGCATGTCCTTGATCTCAGGATTCGCCTTCCAGCATTCGATGATCTCGCGCGTGGCGGTGATCATGGTCTCCTCCAGACCGCTATATACCAGATCCACTTCATCGGGGCCATGCACCAACTTCTTGCGGGCAGACTCCTCGATCCGATGGCCGGTCAGCTTTTCGATCTGGTCTACGATCCCGATGTTCTGACTTTCGGTGAATCGCTTTTCCAGCCGGCCATAACGGACATGGCTCAGATTTTTCAGCCATTCGAAGTAGGAGACCGTCACGCCTCCGGCGTTCAGATACATGTCCGGGATCACCAGCGTTCCCTTTGAGATGAATACCTCATCGGCCTCAGGGGTCAGCGGACCATTGGCGGCCTCGCCAATGATCTTCGCCTGAATGCGCGGAGCGTTCTCTCCGTTGATGACATTCTCCAGCGCAGCGGGAATCAGGATGTCGCAGGGCAATTCCAACGCATCCGAACTCCTCTCGATGCTCGTGGCCCCGGGAAAGTTCAGGATGCTGCCCGTCGCCTTTCTGTGTGCCACAACAGCTTCAACATCCAATCCGTCGGGATTTGAAATAGCCCCTTCATATTCAGCCAGGCCCACGATCAGTGCACCCGCCTCATGGAAGTATTTGGCACTGTGGTATCCCACATTACCCAATCCCTGAACAACTACCCTTTTGCCGGCGATACCGGTCGGCAGGCCGAGCCGCTGCATGATATCCGCCATCGAACATACTTCGCGCACTCCATAAAATACACCGAGACCTGTGGCCTCTTTCCGGCCCCTGACTCCCCCTTGGGTGATCGGCTTCCCGGTTACACAGGCCATTGCATCCACTTCGCCGGGATTCATCGCCATATAGGTGTCCAGGATCCACGACATTTCGCGCTCTCCTGTGCCATAGTCGGGCGCCGGTACGTCCTCGCCCGGACCTATGAATTTCTTCTTCACCAGTTCGGTGGTGTATCTGCGCGTGATCCGCTCCAGGTCGTAAGCGGAATAATTCCTGGGATTGATGGCAATGCCGCCTTTGGCACCGCCGAAGGGTACATTGACGATGGCGCACTTGTAGGTCATCAGCGCGGCCAGCGCCATGACCTCGTCGAGATTCACCATGTCGCTGAAGCGAATGCCGCCTTTGCAGGGCAGCTTGTGCTGTGAATGCTGCACTCGGTATGCCTTGATGACCTCAATGCGATCTCCGATCTTGACGGGGAAGTTCATCCGCAGCACGGAGTTGCACTGCTTGATCTGCTCGAGCAGACCCTGGTCAAACGGAGTGAATTTTGCCGCCTTGTCGAAACTTTTGCACACGGCATCGAAGAAACTGTACTGTCCGGCCATTGTCGATAGGTTTAGGATGTGAATTCAATATGGAAGCAATAACAATCGAAAGATTGAAGAGAGATCAAAAAACCGCAAAGCCCGCTAACTTCAGTCCGCGTTCCGCTCCATCCTGCGTATTCTGCGGTCTAGGCTTACAAGGTAAAGGATCAGCCCTGTCAGGATGGTGGACATCACAGCCACCACAACGTAGATTTTTCCGTTGCTGCGCATCACATCAGCCATCTCCGCACCGGAAGATTGAGCCATCGAAGGAATACCTGAAAAAAATAAAAGGACGAACGCCAGGAGGAATGGAATGGAATTACGCATTTGACCATTTTTTTTCACGAAGAATATCTAATCTGATCTTCAGGGTCGCGATCCAGGCGCCCAGCAGCGTCCAGCCGATCACGGCCGGATAGAAGACCATCCGCATGCGCGCATCAATATCGTTGAAATTAAGGGCGGGATTGCCTTCTTGTCCGGGATGCAGGCTGGGCAGCAGGCGGGGTACGATCCAGATCGAGGGAAACAACATCGCGTAGGCGAAGATGTTGTACACCGCGCTTACACGCGCCCTCCGGTCCATATCTGTGACCGAGTCCCGAAGAATGAAATAGGCGAAGTAGACCAGGATCGCCATGGCCGCACCGATCAGCTTGGGCTCGCGGGCGATCGAACCAAAAGAGGCATAGGCGGGGTTATTCGGGTCTGCCCAGGTATAGGCCGCCCATATCGCACCCGTCCCATATCCGAGCAGACCCATCACCAACCCAACGGCAGCGAAGGACCTGGCGCGCAGATCATAGCTGATATCCAGGGTGCGCAGGTACTTGATACTGTACACCACCGAAGTCGTGAACAGGATCATCATGGCAAACCACATGCAGACATGATAATAGAGGTTCCGAATGGTCTCCTGCAGTTGAGGGATCTCCGGGACCGGGAGGAGTATCCCTCCGATGACTGCGTAGGCCAGCAGCGCCACGCACAATATCTTCCACCATGATTTTCGCATGAATGCGGTGGTTTAACAGGTGATAAAACACGGAACGGATCCCGAATGTTGTGTGCGCGTCCGAAATTAAGTTCGCTTACGCTTCCGCCGCAAAGTTAGCATGCATGCCTAATCTTTCCACAGAAAGGGAAATAAAATCAGCGTCAGCAAGATCACGCTGGCGTCCAGGGCCAGCAGCAGCCAGACGATACCAAGGTCTGCCCCCGCCGCAAAGGTTTCTGAAAAGGCGAGCTTCGAAAGCCGCATCAGCAGCAGCAACTGTGGCATAATGACCGGAAAGCCGAGGATGGCCATCAGTGAAGCCTGCTGCATCGCCTTGGATGCAATGGCCGCCAGCATGGTGAATATCAGCGAGAGTCCGAATGCTCCAAGGCAACTGATCCCTGCGAAAAGCCAGAAGGAATCCGTCGGGTCTCCCATAAAGGCAATGAACAGGAGTAGCGTCAGCATGTTCATTCCGGCCATCAGCAGCAGGTTATACAGCACCTTCGCGATCACGAACTCCGCCGGACCGGCGATGGTATGAAAATACAGCATCCTGCCCCGGGACTCCTGCAGAAAGCTCTTCGCGACCGCATTGATGCACACAAACAGCTGCATCACCCAGAACAGGGCATTCCAGGTCTCCGCCACCGGCTGGTCCAGGGTCAGGTATAAAACAAAGACCGTCGACAGTACATACAGCATCACACCATAGAGTGCATGCTGCTGGCGAAGCTCCAGGAGTAGATCCTTGCGAAACAGACTGATGACGGCTTGAAGACGCAAATTGTGTGGTTTGTCGATCCGTGGGTTCACTTCTGTCGATAGGGATAGCATTTCCGGCACAGCGGTTCGTAACGGTCCTTCTCGCCGATCACTACCTGGCCCTCGTCTACCGAGGTCCGGTGCGAATAATGTGCGATCGATCCGCACCGCATGCAAATGGCATGGAGTTTGGTTACATAATCTGCGATCGAGAGCAGTCCAGGCATGGGACCGAAAGGTTTTCCGGTGTAGTCCATGTCAAGACCCGCCACGATCACCCGGGCACCCCCGTTGGCCAGTGATTCGCAGACATCTATGATACCGACATCGAAGAACTGGGCCTCGTCGACGCCCACCACGTGCGCAGAACCCGCCAGCGATAGTATGGCTGCACTATCGTTGACCGGAACCGCAGTAAGTGACTGCTCGTCGTGAGAAACAATATGTGCTGCATGATACCGGTCGTCGATCTTCGGCTTGAAGATCCTGGCCTCGAGATTGGCGATCCGCACGCGCTTCAACCGACGGATCAGTTCCTCGGTCTTACCAGAAAACATGGAGCCGCAAATCACTTCGATCCAGCCTCCGGAACCCTCCCGAATATTCGGTTCAATGAACATGATGCAATGAAATCTGATGTAGGTTTGCAGAGACGGCCACCTGCCGTACCCCTGGTCGGCAAAACTAACCCTTTTGACATGGAAACTGCGGAGCAATTGCTGGAAAAACTGAACAGACAGTTCCGTGCCGGAGAACCGGCCGCTGTACTGTTGCGGACCCTCACGGCCCTAGAAACGGCTATTCGGCACCATCCGCCCGCCGTTAGGCTTCCGGAACCCGACATGGCTCCGCTCGACAGGATCGTTTTACAAACCGGGCTGGATATGCCCGAGCCGCCGGAGGACGCCGTCATCGAAGTGCTCGAAGTAGACGAGGCCGAGATCGAAGAGGAATTGCGTGCTTTGAAAGAGGCTGCCGAATTAAGGCAGATCCGTCAGCAGCATCTGCGTCCGGACCTCACACAGATCTCCGGAGATGAGCCCGAACCTTTGCCCTCCCACCCTCAACCCGCGCTTGAACCTCCCCCGATCCCGCCGCCCCCTCCGGTTGCAACAGCTCCATCTCCCGGGCCGGCGCCGATGCCCGTAACCGAAATGATCAAACTGGATCAGAAGGAATTGAACGAAAGTATGGCTGACGGGTCCGCTTCGCTCAACGATCGTTTCCGAAATGCCGATGCCCCGAATGATCGGGGCAGGTTCATCGAACCGATCTCAGACCTCAAAACCGCGATCGGCATCAATGACCGCTTCCGCTTTGTGAATGAATTGTTTGGTGGTGACGGCGAGGCTTTCTCCAGGTCGATCCGCGATATCAATGAGGCGGGTGGCCGGGCCGAGGCTTTGCGCAGACTGGAGGCGGATATCAGAAGTGCAGGATGCTGGCGGGCAGACCTCCCCGCCCTGCGTGAACTCATTCAGCTGGTCGATCGCAGATATCCCTGAATGCCCTCCATCACTGCTGTTGTGGCGCCGGCTTCGGCCCTCACGTAGTCCCCGGATGCTCGACCTGCCGCCGCCAGGGCTCCCGCATCTGCCAGCAGCTTGTTCAATGTGCGTTCGAGGTCGGAAGCCCCGCTGACCACGAAGGCGCCTCCCCGTTGTTTCAGTTCTCCGGCTTCCCTCGCTTTATGATGTGTCGGACCAAAAAGAACAGGCATGCCGTAAATGGCAGCCTCGAGGATGTTGTGGATGCCTGCCCGGTGAAAGCCACCCCCAACATAGGCCACCGTACCGTAGCGGTACAATCTGGATAGCAACCCGATGTTGTCGATCAGAAGCGTTTGCCAATCTTCGTCTACCTGAATATTGGCCACCAGTTCAGACCATCGCCTCACCTTAGGAAATGCCTCAGTGATGGCGGCCAAACGGGTCGCAGAGATCTCGTGCGGGGCGATGATCAATCGCAGATCAGGCCGCCGGGATACATAGGCTTTCAGCAGCCGCTCATCATCCGGCCAGGTGCTGCCGGCCACGATCACCTGTCCTGAATCCTTCAGGAACCTGAGTTCCTTGATCTCGCCGGAACCGGCCGCCACCGAACAGACACGATCGAACCTGGTATCTCCCGCAATGCTGACACGCTCCTCCAGTCCAATGCCGCTCAATAAAGATCCGGATCCCTGATCCTGAACAAAGATCAGCGCATGTCGCTTCAGCATTCGCCTCCAGAATCCGCCCCAGGGCTTGAAAAAGGGCTGACCAGGCCGAAAGATGGCAGACACCAGCACGGATGGGATCCCCCGCTTTTCCAACACCTCCAGGTGATGATACCAGTGCTCATACTTGATGAATATGGCGAGGTGGGGACGCACGATCGAAACGAAATCTTCAGCATTCCCGGGTGTATCCAGTGGCATATAAGCCACAATGTCGGCGCCCGGGTAATCCTTGCGCAATTCATAGCCGGAAGGGGAGAAGAAGGTCAGCACAATGGTCATGTCTGGCCGTGCTGAACGGATGGCCTCCAGGACAGGCCGCCCCTGCTCGAATTCACCCACGGAAGCACAATGCATCCATAACCTGTCTCCCCCTGCTTTGACCAGCCGGGTGGCCAGCTTGTTCCGCCACCCCCTGCGCCCTTCGATCCAGGCCCGGGCCTTGCGGTTCCAAAGCGATGCGATCAGGATCAGGAGCCGGTATCCCTGAATCGAAATGTCGTATAAAAGTCGCATCATCAAATGATGGTTATCTGTAACGACAAAGCTACAGCTTCGGCACGACTGCCTTAAGTTTCGTACCTTTGCACCCTTAAAAACGAATATGCGCCCCATACAAATGGTCGATCTGAAGGAGCAATACCTGAACATCCGGGAGGAAGTGGACGCCGCCATCCACCAGGTCCTTGACAGCACCGCCTTCATCGGAGGAAAGCCTTTGCAGGATTTTTCATCAAACCTTGCCGCTTACACCGGAGCCCGCCATGTGATACCCTGCGCCAATGGCACGGACGCCTTGCAGATCGCCATGATGGCCCTAGGTCTCCAGCCAGGCGACGAAGTGATCACCCCATCCTTCACCTACATCGCCACCACCGAAGTGGTCGCCCTCCTGAAGCTGAAGCCGGTATTCGTGGAAGTCGACCCCCAGACCTTCTGCATCGATCCCGCAGCCGTAGAAAGAGCCATCACCCCCCGCACCCGGGCCATCGTACCTGTTCATCTCTATGGGCAGTCTGCCCCCATGGAAGCCCTGATGGACATCGCCCGCAGACATGGTCTGCACATCATCGAGGACAACGCCCAGGCCATCGGCGCAACGTACACTTTTAGCGACGGCACCATCCGGCAGACAGGCACGATGGGCACCATCGGCACCACTTCGTTCTTTCCCTCCAAAAACCTGGGTTGCTACGGCGACGGCGGGGCGATACTGACCAATGATGACGCCCTGGCAGACAAGCTGAAGATGATCGCCAACCACGGACAGAAAGTGAGATACTACCATGAAGTGGTCGGCTGCAACTCCAGGCTCGATACGATCCAGGCAGCCATCCTGGATGTAAAACTCAAGCGGCTGAACGATTATATCGCCGCGCGTCAGGCAGTGGCCGCCGCCTATGACCGCGCCTTCGCCGGACATCCCGCCATCACGACACCGAAGGTGGCTACCGGGAATACCCACGTGTACCAT
>CANHUK010000072.1 GCA_947463755.1 Chitinophagaceae bacterium | reverse complement strand
GCCCGTGGAACTCCCCCCGCTGGACGAACTGCATCCCGGACCGGGTGGAGAGGGCCCGCTGGCCAATCTTCCCGACTGGAAACACTACAACGCCGGTGTACGTGAAGTCAATACCATGCCCGGATATGCCGGCAGTAGCTGGTACTTCCTCCGGTACATGGATCCCGGCAACGATGCTGAATTCTGCAGTCGTGCCGCCAGTGATTACTGGGGTCAGGTCGATATCTATGTTGGCGGCACTGAACACGCTGTCGGGCATCTGCTTTACAGCCGGATGTGGACCAAGGTACTCTACGATCTCGGACATATCGGATTCGACGAACCCTTCCGCCGACTGGTCAATCAGGGTAAGATCGGAGGGGATTCCCGCATCGCCTATCGCATCCGCGGCACACATCAGTTCGTTTCGGCAGCGTTGAAGGATGCATACGAAACGGATGAGATCCATGTGGATGTGTCGATGGTGGATGGTGTGGTGCTGAATACGGAGGCCTTCCGGAATTGGCGTCCCGACCTGCACGATGCTACCTTCCTGCTGGAGGATGGGGTATACCGCTGCGGAACCCGACTCGAGAAGATGAGCAAGCGCTACCACAATGTCGTCAACCCCGATGAAGTGGTGGAAAGATATGGAGCTGATACCTTCCGCATGTACGAGATGTTCCTTGGCCCGGTGGAACAGGACAAACCCTGGGATACCAAGGGCATCGAAGGGGTGCACCGATTCCTGAAGAAGCTCTGGCGGATGTTCATGCATGAGGAGCGGGGACTGATCGTAAGCCAGGACGCCCCGACGGATGCAGAATGGAAGGCCTTGTATAAGATGATCCGCAAGATCGAGGAGGACACGGAGCGATTCTCGTTCAACACCTCGGTCAGTCAGTTCATGATCGGACTCAACGAACTGTACGACCTCAAATGCCAGAAGATATCCATCCTGGAGAAATTTCTGATCGTGCTTTCGCCCTATGCACCGCATATGTGTGAGGAGCTCTGGCAGGCGACCGGTCATGCAGGCAGTATCCTCGACCAGCCGTGGCCGGCGGTGGAGGAACGCTACCTGGTGGAGACCAGCAAAGCCTATCCGGTGGCGGTGAACGGACGTACACGCATGGAGATGACCATCTCCCTGCAGGCTACGCAGGCTGAAGTGGAAGCCATCGTGCTGGCAGATCCGTCGGTGCAGAAATGGCTGGAGGGTAAGACGCCCAAGAAAGTCGTTTATGTTCCGAACCGCATGATCAACATTGTCGTCTGACCGATCACGAAACCTCGGTAGCCGCTCAACAATCATACACCGCGATTTGTTATGACTGCTTAAATTGAAACGATATGGCACAAGCACAATCTACACTGATAGAAGCCCTGCGGGAAACCGCCCGCCGGCTGGATGAAGGTGCCGACTACGCCTGGGGCAACCACGGGTCATGCAACTGCGGAAACCTGCTGCAGGTGCTGACGTCGATGACCAAGACCGAGATCCTCCGGCTGGCCCACACAGGTATTGGTGAATGGACGGAACTGGCAGAGGAGTACTGCCCGGTGAGTAACCTGCCGGCTGACCGACTGGTTGGCGAACTGATGAAGCAGGGCCTGACGCCGACCGATGTTCACCATATCGAATACCTCGACGACCGGCAGGTGCTGGACAGGTTGCCGGGTGGCTTCCGCTGGCTGCAGCGCAACCACCGGGAGGATGTTGTCCTCTATATGCTTACCATGGCTGATATGCTTCATGAGCGCATGGAGATGGAGAATGCCTGCAGCACTGCCCGCAGTATCCTGGACCAAATGCCGGTGAATGGTGTTCCGGTAGCGGACGAAGTACCCGTCATGATCTCATAGGTCGTATATCAATACAAGATATCTTCCAAATGAAAAAGCCGCCCTGTCATCAGGGCGGCTTTTATCGTCAGAAGAAACCGGCATCATGCCTGTTGGCGGGTGACATCGGTGATCTTCGCGGTGGGTGCTTTCTTCATCATTAGCTTGATGGCCTTATCCATCAGCACTTCGCTGGCAAACTGACAGCTGGTGCCGATCACCCGGCCATTGTGGGAGAGCAGGTTGAAGGAGATCTTCCCGTTGCGGGTCTTCTTGCGTTCATATTGTTCTTCAGAGGCAGCGTTGTTCTGAACGGAAGAGATGCCGATCTTGCAGCCCTGCTTGCTGCCGTAGCCCTGTCCGCTCAGCATGACTTCACCGTTGGACTCGACAAGCGTGTACTCGAAAGTTCCGTTCTTGTTTCTGTCAATCACGAATTTGATCATAACTGAAAATTGATTTTTTGTTCAGCCTCCCGTACACGACGGGTGAAGGAACGGTTAAATATGAAGTTGCAAAAGTATATAATAAATATGAAGTAATCCTTGTTTCATTTGATTTGACACGCTGTTCATATCTTTTTATGACGAATCATCCGTTTTCTGACTCAAATCATCCATTTCAACGACTAAATTAAATTCCTTTTTCAAAGGTTGTATCCGGCTGATGAATAATACAAGCGTCCTGAAAACGTAAAAAATAACACCATATTACCATTGGAATGAATAAAAATACCGGTATAAACAAATAAAAATGGGCGATGGTTTATCCATCGCCCATTTTGTACAAGTTTGAATCTTACATCAACGATCCGGTGTAATGATGATCTCTACCCTGCGGTTCTTAAGGCGGTTGGCCTCTGTGTCATTCGGGAAACGGGGTCTGGATTCACCATATCCGGTCACGCTCATCCGCTTTGTGGGAACGCCGATCCCAATCATCAGGTCATAGACCGCCTGGGCACGTTTCAATGAGAGTTTATTGTTGATCTCGTCGGTACCAGTGTCGTCCGTATGTCCGGCGATGGTAATTTTTGTCCCCGGAAAGCGGTCGATCACTTCCTTGAACTTCGTAAGATCCTTCTTGTACAGATCGCTGATCTCGAAGGAGTTTTTCTTGAACATCAAACCATTGCTGAAGAACAGGTTGATATCCATTTCGTTCCTGACCATCTCTGCCCCGGGCATGATCTTACTGATCTCCACGGCCTGTTCGTCCATCATTTCGCGGATCTTTACGACCCTGTTCAGACTGTCTTTCCGTATAACGGTAATGCTGTCTGTCCGCCGGCGTTGTTCCACTGCCGCCATTTCAGCACGTTTGACTTTTTTACGGTGGTTGATGATCCGAACCATGGCGCTGGTGCTGTCCGTACTTTCCAGGCCGAGGGTATAGACCTTGTCATTCATGACCATCTCCATCACGGCAGTATTCGGTGGGATAAAGCCCATATTCTGGGCCACCATCACGATGTCAATGGTATCGGGCAAATTTTCAGCCAGATAGTCCAGGGAGAGGGATTCAGACTTCAGCTTGTAGAAGGACCTGATCTTTTCCTTGTTGATGAACAAGGCGATCGTATCATCGTCAATGATGCCGTTGTCGAAGATCCTCAGTTCCAGATTGTCTGTGTGCAGGTCGAGTTGCTGCACCAGCACCTTCCTGCGTTCGTTGAAGGCGGCATCCGGATCGCTCAGCGGCTTCGGTTTGTATTCGGGTGTCGGGGTTTCCGAAGACTTTGCTTTCGGGATCCAGGAGAAGAGATCGCGCTGCCTGGATGTGTCCTGCTTTTCACGCGGAGCCTTTTCGATCTTCGGTTCTCTGATGGGTTTTGTCTTTTCCGGTTTTGGAGCCTTCACCTCATTTACTTTCTCAGGCTTTGGTTGTTTGACGGGTTTTATCTTTTCGGGTTTAGGTTCCTTCACCGGTTTCACTTTCGGGGCAGGTGCAGGCTTTTTGGCCTTTTTTTCGAAAGTGTAATGTAGGGAGGCCCCCGTTTGAAGTTGGATCATGGTGGCTGGCCGACCTGTTGTGACGGTATTACCTGCAGTGGTGGATGCAAAATCTCCGCCTATTCCTTTCATGGTCCACAACAGATTGGAATAGACCCTTACTTTGAGATTATTATTTGAGGAGATGTTTAGTCCCCCCCGCAGACCCCATGCCGGTTTCGGGGAGAAATGCCTTACGTTGTTGTCTGGATTTTTCAGGTTCATGAGTCCCACGCCGGCCATGAGTCCACCGAAGGGCTGCACCTTTTTTCCCTTCGCATAGTTCATAGCGCTGAACATGAGGTGATTGAACTGCGCCTTCAGGGTGGTGGTCCTATCCTCACCACGCTCCTGATAATACCAGTTGGAAACATCAGTGGACTGGTTGAAGAAAAGGAGTTCATATCCCCGTTTCTCCTTTTTTCTGTATTCCAGGCCTGTCGCCAGATGCAGCCCGCCATGGATACGATTGGTGGCGCCGGTCTTGGGATCGGTAGCGGAGAAAATCGTTTCGCCCATGACATATCCGGCATAAAGGTTGGCTCGCCAGGTCTGGGCACTCAGGGACATGGAAATGAACAGCAGCAGCAGGGTGTTGATCGACCTCATCTTACAGGTTTGAAGGGCGGCAGGGTACGGAAATCCTGCGTGGCCGGGTGATTTTGGGAAATCGGCTATTGGATGTGGGTCCGTCTGATCCACAAAATAATATCAATCCTATGGAAAATGCAAGGTCTGTGCAGGCCCGTTCAGCACCCGGACCGGGATGTAACATATCTGTCATTCAATGATCAGGGGCTGATCATGGCAGGGCGTTTCACTAACAAAACGTGGACTTTCGCCATTTTATCGGCCGGGATCCGCATCCGCCTTTTTCAGGCGCACAGTGGCGCTGGTCTGCTCGGTGCTTTCAAGCCGCATCTCATGCCGGACTCCATTTATCCATGCGATCATCAGGGAGGTGTTTGGCGGGATGCTTCCCAGGTTCTCCGCAACCATCGTGAGTTCTGAAACGGGTCCCAGATCGGCGACGGCGATCTTCAATGGGTAGGCTTTCGCCTTCAGCAACACATGGGTGGCGATCATTCTGCCATCGAGGAAGATCGAGATCGAGTCTCCGTCGATCTGAGCATTATCGTAAAAATCCAGGATCACCGAATCTCCGGTTATGGGGATCTCTCCCACGAAGGTTTTGGTCCGGTTCCGGAAGAGGGCCTCCATGCCCACCGGTGCGGGTGTCGGCTGTGGTTTGGGTGCGGGTCGGGTTGTGACGACATCCACAGGGGGCTTCGGCGCGGGTTGAGGCGTCGGCTTGACGGGCGGGGCGGGCTTCGGCGGCGTCCGAACCACTACTTCTTCCTGTTCGGGTTCTTCCGGAATGTAGGGCTCGTCTGTCTTCCGAAGATGTACGGCAAAATCACGTCCACGGTCGCCTGTGGTACCGGTCACCCCTTTCCCGTCCAGTCGCATGATGCCCTCCCCCGGACAATTGAAGTCGGTTTCAAACTGTACAGCCCCACCGATGCGGGCATCTGTCAGTCGCCCCTGCGCGTCAACGGCCGAACCATCCTCATGCCACCAGCGGACCGTTCCGTCGTAGGGGTTGAAATACCCACGGACCGGCACTTTTACATGATCACGGACACCTGTGTAATAGTAGCAGACACCTTTCAGGCTGTCGCCGATGCGTTCTATCCTCAATTCCACAGCGTAGGGCCTCGATAGTGCACCCTGCGGGAACAGGATCCTTCCCTCCCACACACCGGTCACCGGTTGTGCTTGCAGGAAGGAACAGGCCAGGAACAGGAGCAGTCCGGTCAGGAACGCCGGCTGCAGGCGGATAGTGGTCATCATGGAAAGTAAAGATAAGATAGACGGGCACGCATGATACCCGATACGAGGTCCGGACCGGTGAATTAACATTCCCGCAACAGCCGGTGCAGGTATCCCGTTTTTCGAGGCGGATTTAAATGGGCCATGCCCGGTTACGCAACCCGCTATGGTAGAGACGCGATTTATCGCGTCTGACCGCGACGGGGCCGTTTGCAAGATCGGCTGGGATGTGTGAGGATGGGCCGATGATATTCGGTGGACATTCCGGTTTTTCCGGGAATTTTCAATGGCCAGACGCGATGAATCGCGTCTCTGTCAATCTTATCTGAATATCCCCTGCAACCGGAATTTACCGAAATTGCAATGATGGAAGCCTCCCACGTGTCTTTGCCTGACAGCTCGCCCGCTGACGATCTGATGATTTCGGTTATGCGTTACCGTGAGTCATTTCATTCAGTGTTACCACACCGGCAGGGGATTACCCGTTGCCTGGCAATGGACCTGTCCGGACGGCGTGCCGACTTCACGCCGGATGTCTATGAGGACCTTGGTCGTTTCAGTGCGTGGGTCGAGGGGATGCTGCGGGAGGCTGGCGCTGATTACGGCATCGGCGGTTACGCTGAGGACCGTGAGATGTATGCACGCAGCCGTGTCTTCGATGGCGATGGTGCGCCCCGACGTCTGCACCTGGGCATCGATATCTGGGCTCCGGCCGGTACGCCGGTCTTTGCCCCGTTGTGCGGGGTAGTGCATAGCGTCGGTATTCGTGAGGAGGCGGGTGATTATGGCGGCGTGCTGATCCTGTCGCATGAACTCGATGATCAGGTTTTTCATACACTCTACGGGCACCTCTCGCGATCCGTAGGTGAATGGAAGGCGGGCGACAGGGTTCGGGCGGGTCAGTCCATCGCCCGGCTGGGGTCGCCATCGGAAAATGGGTACTGGCCGCCACATCTGCACTTCCAGGCCATTCGAGACATGGAGGGGATGACCGGAGATTATCCGGGGGTATGTCGTCGTGCGGATCGGGAACGTTACCTGAAGAATTGTCCTGATCCCACACCCTTGCTGGGATTCGAGCCATTCGGCCTGTGAGGCGGTCATCCAGGTGATGGGTTTCGTTCCGAAAACTTCCCCGGCATCCATCTCCCTTGCGTAATTTTACATTATGTCCAACCCCAATCTGCAACCGGACCGAAACGCCCAGCCCAGGGGTGATGCGGAGTTCGAGAACACGATCCGGCCGGGTTCCATTGAGGAATTCGCCGGCCAGCCGACCATCATCGAAAATCTGAAGGTGTTCATCCGGGCGGCCCGCATGCGGGGGGAGGCGCTCGACCATGTTCTCTTCCACGGACCACCCGGCCTCGGCAAGACAACCCTTTCGCGCATCGTCGCCAATGAGATGGGCGTGCAGATCCGGGAGACCTCCGGTCCCGTGATCGAAAAGCCTGCCGATCTGGCGGGGCTCCTGACGGGTTTGCAACCCCACGACGTTTTGTTCATCGACGAGATACACCGGCTGAGTACTGTGGTGGAAGAGTACCTGTATTCGGCGATGGAAGAT
>CANHUK010000071.1 GCA_947463755.1 Chitinophagaceae bacterium | reverse complement strand
TGAAGTTGATGAAGGCTATCAATTGATTTATTGAATTTTTTAATAAGCTGACTCATTGATTGTGCTTGCAAAATTGCAGAAAATGTAATTGAGATAAAAACACTCAAAAACGGTTTAATCATAGATGTACTATTTAATGTATTTTAAATTTAATAAGAGATTTAAACCTAAGCAAAAACTTAGAAAACACCTAATTGACCCCCTCTGTGTGAGGAAAACACCCCCTGAAATCGGTCCAAATCGGTTTATTTCGGTTTTGTGAAAACATAACCCATTTGAATAGTCTTTTAGCATGTCCGGCCGTGAGGTACACCTGATCCTCGATGTCAGGCATCCATTTCCCTTCCGTCAGCCGGCCGCCGATGCCGCTGAGTGCATGTTCGGCGGCAAGATCCGTTCCGATCAGCTGACAGCCGGGGGTGCGTTCGCCGGAGGTGATCAGAGCGTAAGATTCCAGCCGGGGCACGACACCGTGGACCCCGGGAACAGAACGGATTCGGCTGACCCATGCGCCATGAGCGGCAAAACTGTTGTCGATGACGCGTTCCGTCCTCATCATAATACTCGGTGTGCAGGATGAGGAGATCCTGCCGAGCGATCCACAACAATACCTTACCCCACACTACGGCCGCCTCCGGCAGAGGTATCATACGGATCTTATGACATGATCTGCCGTCGATCGTTTCCTGCCCAAGCAGCGTATGCGTATAGTCCTGCACGATGGACACCTCTTTCACCAGGTCGTCGTTGGTGAAGTCGGTACCCATCCACGACAGGCTCATCATGGAGGGTGGCAGTTTGATGTTGCGTTCGATGGAGGGGATCCAGTTCCAGACTTCCCGGCTTTTGCGCAGGTAAGCGATGCCCCTGTCGCGAGGTGGAGATTGTATCAGGATGAGGGCATCCGTATGTCCGCGGGTCCAGACCTTGATCGTCATCTCGCGTGACCATCCCGGCCGGATGGTTTAGATCGTCAGGGTAGATACAGAGGTATTCCCGCGGCTATGTTCGTCGGCCTTGCGTACCAGCTCACGGGCATCCTGACCGATGGACATGCCTGATATCATCATCAGGTTGACGATCAACAAGATATGTCGAACCATACGCCAACTTCGGCATTACATCCGGTCCGGACCATGACAAGGATCATCGATCCGCCTGATGGATGATCCATCTGTAAACTGTTAAATCCCCAAAAAATGACCGAAATACTTTAAAATGAGTATATTTTTTCGTATATTTACGATACAAGCATTCGTAAAACTCCGATTGTTGCCAGCCATGAAGCAAAATGACATAGTTTTCGCCGTCACAGTGATCCTGATCATCCTGGTCACCGTTATATCCTGATCACCCGGTCATTCACAGACCGAAGACAGGTATGCATCCCTTCATTGCAACGGGATTGTAATTTCCCCGGACATCTGCTACCGGGGACGAATTCACGGGCATTCTTTGGCTTACACACCTCCGAACCTGGAGGCATACATTCCCTTCCATTCAGATTGTTTGACAACGAAAAGACTACCGGCCAAAGGTTGTGCTTCCAGTTGTCCTGCGGTCAATCCCTCCCGGGCGGAGGTGATGTAAAGATCCCGCAGGTCGGATCCTCCGAAGGTACAGGAGGTGACATTGGAGACGGGTAGTTTGATCTGATCGATCTTCGGTCCTTTTTCCGGATCCCAACGGGTCACTTGCCAGCCGCCCCAGTGAGCAACCCATAACATGCCTTCTGCATCGATGGTCATGCCATCTGGTGCCCCTTCTGTGCGCGGAATTTTGAAGGCCGTGCGACGCCGGTCGATCGACCCGGTGGTATCATCGTAATCGAAGCAGGCCACTTCAAAGGTGGGGGTGTCGATGTAGTACATTTTTTTCCGGTCGAGACTCCAGGCGAGTCCGTTCGAGATGGTGACGCCCGTGACCATGCGATGCAAACTGCCTTCCTTTCCAACGAGATAGAGGCTGCCATGCGGGCCACTACCCGAGATCGGCATCGTGCCGGCCCAGAAACGCCCGGCAGGGTCGCATTTCCCGTCGTTGAAGCGGTTGTCGGGCAGGTGGCTTTCCGGTGCGAATCTTCGGGTAAGCGTTCCCGTTAGGATGTCCACATCGGCGATTCCGCTTTTGACACCGGCGATGAGCTTTCCGTTTTCGCGGAGGGCGACGACACCGACCATTTCACCGAGATCAAGGCGGCGATAGGCGGCGGTTGCGGTCTTTAACAGATGGACATGGCCCCGGATGATGTCCACCCAAAGAAGGGTTCCGGTGCGGTCGTCCCATACGGGACCTTCTCCAAGCTGGCTGAGGGTGTCACCCACCCTTTCGATGTTGCGTGCCATGGTTTAGTATGGGTTGGGGCTGACGGAGGTCCAGCCGCCGTCGATGATGAGGGATTGTCCGGTGATGTGTCGTGCTTCGTCGGATACCAGGAAGCGGGCGACGGCGGCGATGTCGCCCACGGTGGCGGGCCGGCGCATGGGGGTGATCTCAGACCAGATGGCTGTGTAGTTTGCGTCTTCGAGGGTCCGTTCAGTGAGGGTGGCGCCCGGGGCGATAGTGTTCACATTGATGCCATATCCGGAGAGTTCGATGACCAGATTCTTGGCCAGCATTTCCAGGGCGGCCTTTGTCATGGCATAGGCGGCCAGGCCTTTGTGTGCCTGGTGTCCGACGACGGAGGACATGAAGAGCAGCGACCCACCTGTCCCCTGGCTGACCATCTGCCGGGCGGCGGCCTGAGCGAGCAGGAAGGTGCCGGCCGCGTTCAGGTCGAGGACCCGCCGCAGGTCCGCTTCGGGATAGGACAGGAAGTCTCCGAACAGGGTGATGCCCGCGTTGGCAATGACGATGTCGAGCTGACCAAAGTGTTTCACTGCAGTGTCGACCATCTGCTGAATGATGGCTGCCTCTCCGGCATCACCTGGAACGATCTCAAGACCACCGAGTCCCGCCAGTTTGTCGGAAGCGGCATCCGCAAGGGCGGGGTCGATCTCGTTGAGCACCACGCGGCAACCATCGAGGAGCAGGGTGCGACAGATCTCAAGTCCGATGCCTTGTCCGGCGCCGGTGACGATGGCGGTTTTTCCCTTGAGTCGAGTAGTCAGATGGCCCTGCATCCTTTGATGTTTTGATTGAATGTTGAATATACTGAAATCATGGAAATTAGCGGAACTACTGAATTGAGGCGGTGGATGGGGCTGAAGGATGTAGTTTTGGGTCAAATCTTATTCATGAAACTGCGCATTCTCGTCCTGTGTACCGCCAACAAGTGCAGGAGTCAGATCACGGAAGGTTATCTCAAACATTTCGCGGGGGATCGTGCCGAGATATACAGTGCCGGGCTGGTAGCCTCGGAAGTACATCCCCGGGCCATCGCCACGATGGCGGAGGATGGGATTGACATCTCGGGTCATTCTTCGAACGGACTGGATCAGTATCGGGGGATGGACTTTGATTATGTGCTCACCGTGTGTGATATGAGTAGGGAACAATGTCCCTGGTTTCCGTCGGATGCGGTGCATTTGCATGAGGACTTCCCGGATCCCTCGATCGTGACGGGTACGGAGGAGGAGATCCGGGCTGCCTTTGCGGCATCGCGGGACAGGATAAGAGAATACTGCCGGAGGTTTGTGGCGGAGCGGATCGGGTAATATAGCATACTAACGCTCACGAATAACCGAAAAGATCCATGTACGTTGATATGGAATGATTGATAGCCTGCTCCCGCAAAGTGGTTACATCGAAATAAATGGTTTCTTATGAAATCTTCCCAACTGAC
The DNA here is from genome assembly GCA_947463755.1 of Chitinophagaceae bacterium. GTDB lineage: Bacteria > Bacteroidota > Bacteroidia > Chitinophagales > Chitinophagaceae > Pollutibacter. The sequence continues at coordinate 3,464 of CANHUK010000071.1, read as the reverse complement.
GGCAGAGATCGTCCGATCACTCAAGGCGCTGTCAGATCCTGATCGCGCCTTCCAAACAGCGAGGTTCTTCAAGACCGGCCCCGGGCAGTACGGTGCCGGGGATGTATTTCTGGGCATCTCCGTTCCGCAGCAGCGCGCCCTCGCAGGTCGTTACAAAAAAGTCATCGACGTGGAAACAGTAGGTCAACTGTTGGATTCCGAATATCACGAAGTTCGACTCACGGCCGTTTTTCTGCTGAATCTTGGCTTCGAGCGAGACTTCCCAACAGGTATGGGCAAACCCTGGGTGGATCTTTATCTCTCAAAAACGGCAAGGATCAACAACTGGGATCTGGTGGATTCATCGGCACATATTGTATTGGGCCGGTGGCTGGAGCAACGTGACCGCGACATCCTTTACCGCCTGGCGGAATCGGGTTTGCTGTGGGACAACCGCATCGCGATGGTGGCTACACTGCATTTCATCAGACAGGGTGATCTGGATGATTGCTTGCAACTGGCCGAGAAATTCCTGGATCATCCGCATGATCTCATGCACAAGGCATCGGGATGGATGCTCCGTGAAGCATGGAAGCGTAAGCCCGCAATGGTGGAAGAATTCCTATACAAATACGCGGAAACCATGCCGCGCACCATGCTTCGCTATGCAATCGAAAAAATGGATGAACCTGTCAGGAGGGCATACCTTGGCAGGGATGTAAGACAATGACCGCATACCTGTTGCATCGATGGCCGCAAGAATCAGGGCATAAAAAAACAGCGAAGGAGTTAACCTTCGCTGTTTTTTTATGGGATCTAACTGCTCGGATCAATAACCGGTATTCTGCACCAGCTTCTTGTTCACGTCCATTTCCCGCTGCGGGATGGGCATGATGAGCTTAGGAGAGTTCCATGGGAAGCTTCCAACGGAGGTCTGCAGACGCTTTACATCATGCAGGTTATGTCCTTCGAAAGCCAGTTCCAGTGTGCGTTCCTTCACGATGGCGGCGAGGTTGACCGTTGTGAGCGGGGCCAGTCCGGCACGTGCGCGGATGATGTTCACATCAGCGAGCGGTGTAGCGCCTACGGAGGTGCTATTCCGGAAGTTGGCTTCAGCACGGGTGAGGTACATTTCCGCCAGACGGATCACGGGCACATCACCGAAGCGGTCGAGGTGCTTCATGGAATAGTAGCTACCACCGGAGAGGACGAAGTAGTTCCGCTTGTCACCTGCTTCATACTGAGAGATGTGGGCGGTCCTGACCTTGCAGTCACTGCGACCGGCTGTTCCGGGCATACCGGAGATGGTACGTCCGAAGTAGGTGTTGATGGAGTTCGATCCGTCCTGAGCCGTAACCTTCACAGCAAACAGGTATTCGGAAGGCGTGCTTCCACCGTTGTTGATGAAGGTGAACCAAAGCTTTGTGAAATCCGGGTTCAGGGTGCGGCCACTTCCGGTGATGACCCGGCTAGCAGCAGCTCCGGCCTCGGTGAAGTTCCTGTTCTGCAGTTGCACGCGTGCCAGCATGGCGGCGGCGGCCCACTTATTGGCATAGAAACCGTTGCTTGAAGGCAGCAGGCTTTCAGCCTTGGTGAGGTCGGCAATCACCTGATCGTACACGGCCTTCACAGAGGCACGGGCGCGATAGTCGGCATCGGTCACACCGCGGGTAGGCGTCAATACGAGGGGGACACCGGGGTTCTGGGTGGCATCACCGTCTCCTACTGGCTTGGCGAAGAGACGTACGAGTTCGAAGTACATGGAGGCACGAATGAAGAGTGCCTCGCCTTCGACCGAACTTTTCTTGGCCGGAGAGGATGTCACCTTGTCGATCGCGCTCAGCACGTTGTTAGCGCGGTTGATACAGCTGTAAGCTGCATTCCATGTGCCGGTTGCGAAGCTGTTATTGGATACCATCAGACCATTGTAGGCATCATTCAGACCGGCGAAGGTACCGGTGAAGTTGATGTTGGCGGTGTTGCCGATCAGGTCGTTGAGGACCATGATCTCACCGCCCCATCCTGCTGCGTTTTGCAGACCGTCATACGCACCGATGAGGGTCACGAGTACGTCACCTTCCGTATTGAGGGCCGCGTTTTCGGCAATGCTCTGGTAGGGTCCGATGTCAAGACGCTTTGAGCATCCGACCGTCAGGATACCCGTCGCCAGGATGGCGGTCAGGTATTTCCCGAAAGCTATGTTCTTTATTTTCATGATCAGTTCTGATTTAGAGATTAGAGGTTGACATTGATACCCACCAGGAAGGTACGGGGCTGCGGCGGCGTATAGAAGTCGTTACCCTTGGCGATGTTGGAGTCGAAGGAGTCGGCGTTCACTTCGGGATCCCAGTAAGGATACTTGGTGAAGGTGGCCAGATTCTGTGCGGAAACATACACGCGGAGTTTCTCCATCTTGGCCTTGCGCAACAGGTCGTTGCTGAAGGTGTAACCCAGGGTTACATTACGCAGACGCATATAAGAGCCATCCACGATGTACCGGCTGCTGGCCTGTGAGCCATTCACGCGGTACAGACGTACCTGCGGGATATCAGTAACGTCACCTGCTTTCCTCCAGCGGCGAAGCTGATCGGCGGTGTTGTTATCCTCATACAGCATGCTCGCGGATGAGTAGCGACCCATACCGTAGATGTTGTTCTGATTACCGGATACGCCGTTAAAGAATACAGACAGATCGATGCCCTTGTAAGAGAAGTTGTTGGTGAAACCATAGATCAGGTCCGGGTTCGGATCACCTACTACCACACGCTGAGCTTCGCTGTAAACAGCAGTCGTCGTCCGGTCGCGGGTACCATCGGCTTTCTTGGTGTTCTTGTAGAACAATGCGTTACCGTTGGCGGGATCTACACCTGCGAACTCAGGCGTAAAGAAAACACCGACATTATAGCCTTCCTCGACGCGGTTCATGCTGCTGACGCCGCCTTCGATGATCTGGCCCTGGATATCGGTGACCTTACCTTTGTTCAGGGCGAGGTTAACATTGGTGCTCCATTTGAACTTGCCCACCAGGTTCTGCGTATTCAATACGAACTCATAACCGCTGTTTTCGAGCTTACCCACGTTGCGTACCTGGCTGAGGAAGCCGGTGGTAGCGGGGATATTCACGTTCAGCAGGAGGCCTGTGGTCTTCTTGACATAGTAATCGATCTCACCCGTAACACGGTTGTTGAACAAACCGAAATCAAGGCCTGCGTCCAGTTGCTCTGTGGTTTCCCAGCTCAGGTCGGGGTTAGCCAACTGAGAGGGGCGCTGACCGGCGTTTCCGGCGTAACCGGCATCTCCTGCGAACAGACCGAGCTGCGGGAAGTTGCCGATCTCAGCGTTACCCACCTGACCCCATGATGCACGGAGTTTCAGGAAGCTGACGACCGGGAGTGTGCGCATGAATTTCTCGTTGGAAATGATCCATCCGGCAGAGACTGCAGGGAAGAAACCACTGCGGGAGTTCTTACCAAAACGGGAAGACT
>CANHUK010000070.1 GCA_947463755.1 Chitinophagaceae bacterium | reverse complement strand
GCGATCTCGGTGGCGTGGGAATAGGTCGATCCGTAGACATCGGTGCCGAGGTGCCCCTTGAAGCGGCCGGTGGCGGGCAGGACCGGGATGGCGGAGAGTTCCCAGCAGTGGACATGGCTGAAGCAGCGGATGGTGTCTTCGTTGTATTTGTATCCGGTGTTCCACACGCCTTTGAGGTTCATGTCCGGGCTCAGGTTGACCATCCCGAAGGGGCGGGTGGCGGAACTGAAATAGAAGAAGCGGGAATTGGCGGCGTCCACCATGGGTTCCACCAGGTCCGACTTGCGTGGTTTCTGTGCATGGAGGGTTGTGGAGGCCAGTAGAAGAAGGCTGATGGCCAGGGAAAGGGATCTCATCTCTAAGTCGTTTTAGCGTCGTTGGGAATCGTTGGTGAAAATAAAAAAGGTCCGCGGAATGCGGACCTTTTTCTACGATAACGTGATCGGTGATCAGTACCCGGGATTCTGCACCAGTTTCGGGTTATTGGCGAGGGCCGTCTGCGGGATCGGGAAGATGCGTTTGTTGGGGTTGTTATCGGTCTTGAACAACCACCGGTCTTCATATTTTCCGAAGCGGATGGCGTCGTTGCGGCGCCAGGTCTCCCATGCCAGTTCGCGTGCCCTTTCAGCATACAGGCTGTCGAGGGTGACGTTGGTCCAGGCGGGCGATGTGGTACGCTGGGCCCTCAGGTTATTGGCCAGTGAAAGGGCCGTGTGTCCGAGGGTGGGCGTGCCTCCGCGCAGGATGGCTTCTGACTTCATCAGGATGATGTCTGAATAGCGGAATAGGGGCACGTCGTTGTTCTGGTTACGGCTGGTGGGGTTGGTCCAGTCGGGGTAGAACTTGATATTCCGGGTGCCCATGTTCCAGGCGATCTCATCATTGCCGCAGTCGAGTGTGGCCGGGTTCTGACGGAGTGTGGGAGCGGATGACAGTTCCAGGTGATAGGTAACGGCGGCGGAACCATCTGCACCTGTGTAGAACTGATCGTAACCCTTTTTGGTGGTGCGCACCATGATGGGGCTGCCATCCTGCCAGTATTGTTTGCCGCTGAGCCATTGTCCGTTGCGCACATCGTTGGGATCCCAGAAATATCTGAAGTATTCCGGTGTGGTCATCCTCGGACCGCTGGGTTTGTTGTGAATGAGGCCATTGCCGCTGGTCAGGTTGATGACCGGGTTCACGTTCGTGCCCGGTGTGGAGCCTGAATAGAGGTAACGGATGCCCAGGTTCCGGTTGAGGTCGTACCGGGCATGGAACTGGAATCCACCGGAGGTGGCGGGGTCGTAGGGGATGGCGAAGATGAACTCTTTATTGCCCGGACCGTTCTGCGGGTAGAACATCCGCAGGTAGGTGCCGCGCGGCTCGAAGGCATAGAGGCTGCCTCCTCCGGCGTTGATGATGCTGTCGCAGGCGGCAATGGCATCATTCCAGCGGGCAGTTCCTGTGTAGACGCCAGCGTTCATGTACATCTTGGCGAGGATGGCGAAGCCGGTGTAGCGGTTGGGTTTGCCATACATCGTGGCGCCACCGACCGGGCTGAGGTTGGGGATGGCCGACTTGAGTTCTGATTCGATGAAGTTGAATACCTGTGCCCTCGGGGTGTTGGTATTCAGGTCTCTTGATCCGTAGACGGTATCAATGGGAATATTCCCGAACATATCCATCATCAGAAAATAGGCCAGGCCACGCATGGTCTTCATTTCAGCGACGCTCTGGCGCTTGGCGGCGCCTTCCGGTGCATCCCTGAGAATGTACAGGATCTGGTTGCTGATACCGATCATGTTGGACAGATAGCCCCAGTTACCATTCAGGAGGGCATTGTCCTTGTTGTAGGTATGTAAGTGCATTTCCATGAAACGTCCGCCATCGAACCAGTTACCGCCATAGGCAGGCTGGATGGATTCGTCGGTAGAATGGCTTTGCACCTGGAAATACCCCACGGCGAAGTCGTTCCGCAGCTGAGTATAGATGGGGCCCATCACTGCATTGAATTGTGACTGGGTGGTCGGGAAAATGTCAGGGGTCAGCTGCGAGGTGACGGGCACGTCGAGCTTGTGGCAGGAACCCAGCAGGATGGCAGCACCCATGAGTCCAAGCGAGGTCTTTCGTATGCTGTTCATTGCTTTAAATATTGTTGTCATTGATTGGATGATGTTTAACTCAGAAGTTCATGCTCACACCGAACATGATGGTACGGGTGCGGGGATAGAAGTTGTTATTGTCCACGCCCGGTGCCACTCCACCCTGGTTGATCTCGGGGTCGATGCCGGTGTACTTGGTGATGGTGAGCAGGTTGTTGCCGGTCAGATAAACCCGCAGGTTGTTGATGCCCTTGATCTTCGTATCCACCGTGTATCCGAGGGATGCGTTGTCGAGTCGGACATAATTTCCATTTTCCACGTAGCGGGTGGAGAAGAAGCTGTTGCGGGGATCGGAAACCTTATCATCCGCCGTGAGGAGGGATGAGAGGTTGCTGACGGAGGCGTTGGGTGTGTACGACAGGTTGCCACGGGTGGCGTTGAAGATCTTGGCGCCGAAGGTGCCACGGAAGAAGAAGTTGAGGTCGAACTTCCCGTAGCGCAGGGTATTGTTCCAGCCCGCAAGCAGTCTGGGTTGTGCGTCGCCGATGTAGAAGTAATCCGTTCCGTTGAGCGGGGCGGTGGTGATGGTGCCATCCTTCTTCCTGAACTGAGAGAGACCGGCGCTGTTCTTGCCTTCATAGATGAAGGAGAAGAACTGGCCGAGCGGCTTGCCCACTTTCAGGATCTGCAGCGATGCGCCCGTCTGTCCCTGACCGCGGGGGCCTACATAAAGAAGAGAGTCTCCGGCGGAGTAGGGGTTCGCGAGGCTCGTGATCTCGTTGCGGTTATGGGCGAGGTTGAAGGTGGTATTCCAGCTGAAATTCTTCGTTTGGATCGGAGAACCGGTCAACATCAGTTCGATCCCCTTGTTGCTCATGGAGCCGCCATTGGCCCAGATGCGTCCACCGGGAACGAGGGCCGGGCTCACGCTGTACTGGAACAACATGTCGCTGGTGAGTTTCTCGTAGACGTCCAGTGAACCGGTGACCTTACCACCCAGGATGGCGAAGTCTAGACCGAGGTTGGAGGTTGAAGTGCGCTCCCAGCGCAGATCAGGGTTGGCACCCTGCTGCGGTCCGTATGCGTTTTCAATGACGCCGTTGTTCAGGTAGTTACCGGAAATACCATATACCAGTTTGGCATTGAAGGCGCCGATGCCTTCGGAGTTACCTGTGACACCATAGCTGGCGCGGAGTTTCAGATCGCTGAAGATGCTCTGTTTTTCCATGAACTTCTCATTGCTGATCCTCCAGGCCAGACCCACGGAAGGGAAGTAGCCCCAGCGGTAGTTGGCACCGAAGACGGAGCTGCCGTCCCGGCGAATGGAAGCCTGCAAGAGGTAACGGTCGTTGTAGTTGTAGTTCAGACGGGCGAAGTCAGAGATCAGTCGCTTCTCAGCCGCACCGCCGCCGAGCCGGATGCGATAGCTCGGGATGGCGTAGGGGTTGCCGAGGGAGAGGTTATTGTATCCCGTGTAGTCTGTGATGAAGTTGGTGCTGGACGACTGGATGCCTTCGCCTCTCGTATCACTCAGGTAGGAGTAGCCCACCACGGCGTTGAGGCTGTGATCGCCGAATTTACGGTTCCAGCCCAGAAAGGTTTCCAGGTTGTTCTGACGGTCGGTAAAGGAACTGCGGAAGGCCGATCCGTTCACCCCGAACAGGCTGGAAGCGATGAGGGATGTACCACCGAAGCCGGGATCAGGGTTGCTGTAGAACTGAGCCGGGGAGTATCTGCCGTAATAGCTGTTGTAAAATGCCGACCCGTCGTAGTTCGTGTTCTGATGAGATACCAGCAGGTTGTAGGTCAGGTTGAAGGGCAGTTTTACTTCCGTGGTCAGGCTGGCGACGAGGTTGTTGGTCTTCAGATCATCCCGGGCGTTTTCGATCAGTCCCACCGGGTTGAAATATCCCGGGATGTTGAAGTTTTCGAACCAGGTACCATCGGGGTTATATACCGGCGATACGGGCAGGTGATTGGTCATCTGCTCCAGTACGCTGTTTTGGAGGGGCACCAGTTTCGCATTGGTCTGTGAGTTGGTGACGTTCAGGTTGAATTTCACCTTATCGTTCAGCGCCATTTGCTCTACGTTGAGGCGGGCGATGAAGCGCTCCTGGTTGCTGCGCATCAGGATACCTTCGCGGTTGATGTAGTTGATACTGGCGGAGTATGTGCCATGGTCGCCCCCGCCGCTGAAGGAGAGGTTGTGGTTATGGCTGATGGCGCGATCCTTCTGGATGGCCTTCTGCCAGTCTGTATTTGCGCCAAGGTCGTCCAGCGGGTTGTAGGAGAGACCCTGTGATTTGATGTACTCCCGGTGTTGTGCGGCATCCATCAGTTTCAGACCGCTGGTGGCATTCTCCACACCTATATACCCATTGTAATTGACCTGGGTCTGGCCCTTCCTTCCTTTTTTGGTGGTGATCATGATCACACCCGAGGCGGCGCGGTTGCCATAGATGGCTGTTGCCGCGGCATCCTTCAGGACGTCGATGGAGGCGATGTCATCCGGGGCGACCAGGTTGATATCTGCACCCGGTACTCCGTCGATCACGAAGAAAGGGCCACCCGGACTGTTGATGGTGGAGGCACCACGCAGGATGATGGCAGCGCGGCGGTTGGGATCGCCGTTGGCGGTGATGTTCAGGCCGGGGACCTTACCCTGGAGCAACTGACCCACATCGGTGATCGGTCCGCGGTTCATATCGCCCGGACGGATGGTTGTGACGGCACTGGTCAGTGCCCGGCGCGTGCTCTGGCCGTAACCGACCACGACCACGTCGGAGAGCTGGGCGGCTGCGGATTGCAGGCTCAGACTGATCACATTGGATGCACCCACGGTGCGGGTGGCTTCCGTGAACGACACGTTGGAGAATACCAGCACATCACCCTGGCGGGCTTTGATGCGGTAGGATCCGTCATTGCTGCTGACTGCAGACTCTTTTGAATTCTGATTAAGGATGGTCACGCCGGACAGGCCCTGTCCGTTGTTGTCCGTCACCTTACCGGTGACCTCTTTCTGGGCCGGCTGTGCGAACCCAAGGCTCGCCATCAGCAAGCCCAATGCAAGCATTCGGATTTTTTTCATCATGGCTAAATTTTAAGCGCTCCGGAGTATTTAACGGGCGGAGCATTATGCAAGAGTAGTAAAATCGTTTAAATGCTGCGAAGGGGCAGCAAGAAACTTACGAAATCGTTCCCGAAAAAGGGGAAGACCATCAACCCGGCAGGTTTTGCCGGTCAATTTGCGGAAATGTCCTTGGTATCTCGGAAGGATCAGCGCGGTATGACCGGCAACTTCAGCACGGAAGGATGATTTTTGGAATGATGGATCCGGGTCCGGGCCGGTTGTCCTTTACTTTCATCGAAGTTGTTTCCGCCCGTGTTCAGGTTGCGGTCGAACCGGGGAAAATTGCTGCCGCTGATCTCGATCCGTATCCTGTGGCCGGGCTTGAAGAAATTGCTGGTGACCATCGGACTCATCTTCACTTCATAGATCTTTCCGGCTTCCATCATCACTTCTTTATCGTACCCTTCGCGGTAGCGCAGGCGCTGGATGGTTTCGTCTAGATTGTAGGCCTTGCCGTCGGGGTGCACATCGATCAGCTTCAGTGTGACGTCCGTATCCGGAGCGTCTGAAGAGACAAACAGTGTGGCCTCGATGAATCCGGTGATCTCCAAACCGTCTTTCAGGGGTTCGCTGGTGTAGACGAGGATATCGTCGCGCAGTTCGAGCTGCGACTGGTCGAAGGCGCCTCCCTGGATGGCGTTGCCCGTGCAGCATACGTTGCCGCCGAGGGATGGGACGGGGTTCATGGGGTCATAGGTGAACTGGTCGGGCTTATCGGTTGCCGGTGTTCTGGCAGCGAGGGTGCCGTCGCCGTTGCGACTGTTGGCCTTTCCTTCGCTCGACAGATAAAATGGAGTGATCCGGGTATTCGGCAGCGGGAAGCTGTCGGCCGATTGCCATTTGTTGGATCCCATCGTGTAGTACCTGACCCGGGGATTTTGCTTTTTGAAATCGTTGGTTTCTCCTTTCAGATGGAGATCGAACCATCCCCAGGTGAGTGCGTCGTAGTCCAGACGTGCATCTCCCACACTGAGTTGTCCGACCATGGTGTTTTCGGTCGCTCTCTTGTATGAGCAATGCAGGACGGGGGCGATCACCAGGTACTGGTTGTCGGCCACACTGCGATCCTTAGCACTGTTGCGTACATGATTGAAGAGTTCGATGTTCGGGCCGGAAGAGACATCATACCAGGAAACGAACCAGTAACCGGGTACGTTGATGGGCATGGTTTCGTGCCAGAGTCCGCCGTTGAACCAGGCCGGGTCGTTGGGTTTGCGCAGGATCATCTGTTCGTATACGCCTTCCTGGCCATCCACGTTCCGGATGATGTCCTTCACCGGCAGGTGCCGGAATGCCCTGGACCAGTCTACGGCAGGCATTTCGGTGCCCATGTCATAGAACCGCTGGATGCGGATCAGGTCTTGCTGCGACATTCCCTTGGGCAGTTGCGGTTTGTATTTATCGTTCTGCGTGCCATAGAGCCATGAGGTGAAGAGCATTTGCTGGGCGCCGCCCCGGTACCAGTTGCCTTGTTCCTGGAAGCGACCAACCTTGCCGACGCCGGCACCAAACCCCTGGGCGACGATGGCTGCCAGGGCAGGATGCTGCTGCGCGGCGACCGCCATCTGCCATTCGGCCGTGGAGGAGCAGCCGATGAGGCCGATCTTTCCGTTGGACCACGACTGCGATGCCAGCCAGGTGAAGGCATCATAACCGTCCGTCAGCGGGGTGCCGAGGATGTCCCAATCCCCTTCGGAGAAGAAGCGTCCGCGTTCGTTCTGCACGACGAAGACGTATCCTCGCTTCACGGCGTCCAGGGCCTGCTCGAAGTTCCGGGGTGTCATCTTTCCATCCCCCCAGCTGTTGAAATTATAGGGTGTCCGGGACAGGATGACGGGGAATTTACCCGGCCCTTTCGGGCGATAGATATCGGTGGCCAGTCGCACCCCATCTCGCATGGGGATCATCACTTTTTGATCGATCACGGCCACTTCTGCCAGGGCGCGGTAGATCGGGAGGGTGTCCTGGGCGGAGGCTGTCCGGAGGATCGTCAGGGAGAGGAATACTGCGAGGATGGTTGACCTGAACATGTGGAATGTTTGTGGTATCAAGGTAAGGAATTTCCGTCGGGATGCATAAGCCACCTTGTTTCTC
>CANHUK010000069.1 GCA_947463755.1 Chitinophagaceae bacterium | reverse complement strand
TCGTGTCTATCTTTGGTACGGGGTCTATCTTCTTACGATCCTGGGATATCTTTCATCGGATGCCGGTGTCCTGTATCAATACGTCTTTCCGAACCATCCGGGCTGGAACGATATGCTGCGTCCCTTTCTTTTTGGGACCAGCCTCTTTCCGCTGCTGCTTTTCTTCAACGAATTGCTCGAGATCCGCCATTCTTTTCCGGTCATTCATCGCTTCAATCGCTGGCTGCTGACGACCTATCTCGCGCTATATGCCCTGGCCCTGTTGATGTCGTCCTCAGGCGGACTGTCGGTACAGGCCTGGTGGCTGAAAGCCGCGGCCATACTGGTGCCGCTGTTTTATCTGGTCATCCTGGTCGAAACGATTTACTGCGTCCGTATGCGGGTGCGTTTCGCCTATTTCATGTTGCTGTCTTTCGGAAGTTATTCCATCCTGGTCAGTATTTTCCTGCTGGCACAGCGGGATCTTATCTTACAGCATCCCTTTACCCTGAAGGCCCATTATGTTGCGCTGCTGACGGATGCGGCAGTGGTGGCTTCTTCGCTCTTCTGGCGGTTCCGGTATTTGAGTGCGGAGGCCGGGCGGCTGCAGCGGGCGCTGTTGCAACAGCAGGCGCGCATCTTCAGTGAGACGGCTGAATGGCAGAAAACGGAGATGCGCAGGTTTTCCTCACTGCTGCATGACAGTGTGGGCGCGCATCTGGGCCTATTGCGGCTGCGAGCCGATCAGATGCACCTGACAGAGCAGGCCCGGCGGGATCTGAGTGAACGGATCGGGGGACTGGCAGAGGAGGTGCGACGGATGAGCCATCGTTTTTCTCCCCTCGTGTTGCAGGAGAAGGGATTGCATGAGGCCCTGGCAGAAGAGGTCAGGTTTCTGCAGACAGAAACCGGCATCGTTTTTCAGTACGAATGGCTCGGGGATGAGGCCCGCCTGCCGCATACCTACGAGATCATCATCTACCGCATGGTGCAGGAGCTGTTACAGAATGTATTCAAACATGCCGTCGCCAGCGAAGTGATCCTGCAGGTCATTTGCGATGGCCGGCAACTTTCTGTCTATGTAGAGGACAATGGCCGGGGGACGGCATCGCTTGAAGGGCAGACGGCCGGGATCGGTCTGCGCAGCATTGGTGAATTGACGGAGTTCCTCGGCGGCCGCTGTCGCATCCGAACTGCGGTGGGAGAGGGTTTCAGTGTATCCATTGAACTTAACATACACGAATATGCAGATCACAAGGGTGGCGATCGCGGATGACCATCGCCTGTTTGCGGAAGGGATTGCCGGTATCATCGTGTCGGATCCGGCCTATGAACTGTCCGGCATTGCCGCCAGTGCCGCCGAGCTCACGGCCCTCCTGTCGTCCAGGCCGGCAGACCTCCTGTTGTTGGATGTGAACATCCCGCCGGACAACGGGATCGCCATGCTGCCAAAGCTCCGGCAGCGCTGGCCGGAGATGCGGATCATGGTACTGACTATGTACCGGCCGTCGGATATCGGGGCTGATCCGAACGGGCTTCCACTGCATGCCTGGGTCCTCAAGACCTCCGGACGTGAGGTGTTGCAGGAGGCGCTGAAAACCCTGCGCAGTGGCGGTAATTACATCGATCCGAACATCGGCGATGCTGCACCCGTGACCGATCTGTTCATTGGCGGCCTGAAACTCACCAAGCGGGAGAAAGAGATCGTGGCCCTGGTGGCGGAGGGATGCTCCACCCGCGAGATCGCAGAGCGCCTGTTCCTGAGCGAACTGACCGTCCGTACCCACCGGCGCAACATCAGCGAAAAACTCGGCGCCCGGGGGATGTCTGAGTTGATCTACAAATCGATACGCATCATGGACGGGAAATGATCCGCCGGAATTACTACAGAATAGGTATTCTCGTCCCGCGGCACCCATTGTAATTTCACAGGTCATTCAATTTGAGCAACCTATAATGGCTATCATAGGGAGCTTGTCAAGCAGTGATTTCCGTACACCCCCGTTGCCAGCCTGTGTCTGCACCACGTGATCCGGTCAACAGTGGCTTTACTTGTCCGGGCATTGTCATATAAATCCGTACCTTACTGCAAACCAGCATACATCACATGAAACACAAGATCCTGAACGTTCTGGCCATCTTTCTTGGCCTGATGACCGTCAACAGCGGACTGAACAAACTATTCAACTATATCCCGGTGCCGCCCGACCTGCCGGAGGCTGTGGTAAAGGACAATGCCGCCATGATGGAGATCCAGTGGCTGATGCCGCTGATCGCAGTGGCGGAGATCATCGGCGGACTGCTGTTGATGGTGAAAAGGACCCGGCCGATGGGTGTGCTGGTCGTATTCCCCGTCATGGTCGGTGTACTGCTCGTGCACCTGTTCGTCATGCCCGCGACCCTGCCGGTCGCCCTTATCGTCTGGGTCATCCTGGGATGGCTCATCTATGACTACCGCGACCGCTACCTGGCGCTGATGGGTAAGTGACCTGGCTGTGGGACGGAGCTACTCCGATTGGACATTGCATCGTTCCTAACTTATATTTAATTTTGCATGCATATCAAAAAACGTAAGTCAATGTCCACTGCCATGAAAAGATCCTGCCTGCTGCTGACCATGCTGTTCATCGCATTTGTCGTTCGGGCAGATAAGAAGATCACCCTCAGCGCGACCCCTGCGCAGGCATCCATCTTCGAGATCGGAAAGGACGGGAAGGAAGTACTGCTCGGCGTAGGCAACGCTGTGATCAAGGTCGATAAGGACCTGCCCTTTAAGATCGTGGTCAGGCTGGAGGGATACAAACCTATCTCCAGGACCTATGTCAATGCCAAGAATGTCGATCTTCCCAAGGAGGACCGCATCGTACTGGAAGACCGGCTGGTGAAGGTGACCGCCCAACCCTATGATGCGCGCATCTTCATCAATGGGGTCGATCAGGGGACCAATGCCGGATGGGTTGAGGTCAAGAAGGATAATTCAGTGACCGTGGAAGTCCGCAAGACCGGATTCTACACCAAGACCAAGACCTACTACAATCGCTCAGGGATGGACATCCCGCCCATCGATGATTTCATTACGCTGAGCGACCGGGCCATGTTCGTCCGCACTACGCCGGCCGATGTACAAGTGGTTGTCAACGGCAAGAAGATCGCTGAGGGGAATACGGAGATCGTCATCCCGATGCAGAGCTGTGTCACGGTGGAATATATCAAGGATGGCTTCGTTACCGTCGAGAAGCAGTACTGCGCGAAGGACGGGCAACCCATGCCCCCCGTATCGGAAAACATAGTCCTGAAAGACCGTCAGGTATCCATTCGCACAACGCCCGCCGATGCCAGCATCAAGGTTGACGGCCGGGTGATGGGCAACGGCGAATACCGCGCACGCATCCCTTACGGCCAGTGCATAGAAGTGATCGTGGAGAAATCGGGCTACGTAGCCAACGCCAAGAACTACTGCAACGAAGACAATGTGCAGCCGCCGCCCTCCGCCGATCACGTCATCCTTACCCTCGACGAAGCCTTCACCAGCTCCGTTCAGAGCGATCAGGCCAACCTGAACTTCACCATCGAAACCAGCAAGCCCGAACAAGATGCCTGGAAGATCCTCAGTCAGATCACGATGAACTACTTCGATAACATCGAACTGGCCGATCGCGAAACCGGGTACATCCGCACGGCATGGAATGTCAACAATTTCAAGGATAACACCATCCGCACGCGGATCATCGTCAAGCAGGCGGATATCGCCCCCCTGAAGTATACCATCAAACTCGTAAGCGAATACAGTGGCAAGGCCCGCACGAGCGTGAAGGAAGACCAGCTCTTCTTCCCCTGGGATCGCATCCTGAACACCTACAAGGACGTGATTTCCGAGTTTCAGTCGCGCATGCGCTGAGCCGATCAAGGGTAATTTTTCAGGCCGACCAAATGACATGACAGCGAGTCATGTGGTTTGGTCGGCTTTGATTTTCAAGCGATTTCTTGTAAAAATTGATTATATTCCGTAATTAGCAATATCTGAGCCTCGAGACCACGATGTCCATTTTTGCGTCCATAAAAAACTTTTTCAGCCGCGGGAAGGCGCCTGTGGCCAAATCCGGATTCCGCCAGACGATCAAAGCCTCGAGGGTGAATGCATCGATGCCCACTGAAAAAGATATGAATCGTGTACTCAACACCCTAACATTATGATGATCAACATTCCAATAGCAGAGATCAAGTCGACCTTTGAGCAGCTGGGTGCCAAACAGGTCGCCGTCCACCAGGAAGCAGATAAAACGATGTTCGTGGCCATGTTCACCATCCGGGAAGAAGAGACCGGGGTGATCATGATCGTCACCGAACTCGGAACCCAGCTGTTCTGTAAGCTCTTCTCCACCTTCGAACAGGCCTTCAATAAGCCGGAGACACCGTTCTATGAAGTGATCGACCGGCTGAATGCCAAGCTGGTCATTGGTTTCCTGCAAACCCAGGAACAGGAGGGCGACTACAGATTAGTTTATCATTCCAATCACGTGGCTGATCCGGATGCTCTGCTGGCGAACCGCAGTTTCCGGAATTTCATTTCTTTTTCTGTGGATATGATAGGGATCGTGGCCAAAGAGATGGCGTAGTCCGGGGTACATTTTAAGACCATTCATGCCCATATTGTTATTCCATCATTAGTATATAATCCTCATGCCAAAAGTATCCTCCACCAGGGACCTACCACGTGTTCGTGT
Source organism: Chitinophagaceae bacterium (assembly GCA_947463755.1). Classification (GTDB taxonomy): domain Bacteria; phylum Bacteroidota; class Bacteroidia; order Chitinophagales; family Chitinophagaceae; genus Pollutibacter. The sequence goes on along the minus strand of CANHUK010000069.1, from coordinate 2,608 downwards.
TGCGGCTTCTGAAGACCCTCTGGCCCAGTCTGCAAAGGGGCCGGAAAGTCAGCAAGTCGACCAGTTACAGACCCTTGCCGATCAGAGTCTCGGTGTCAGGGAAACGGAAAAAGCAGCCAGTATGGCAAACGCCCAGGCTACGGCCGGCGGAGATCAGACATCCGATGCGGATCCCGGCAGCACATGGATGGGAGCCCTTGGTGCTAAGCTGGGTCCCGGTAGCAAAATGGTCTCTGCCGGTACAGGAGTCCTTGCCGCAGGCACTACAGATGAAGCATTGAAAAAGATGGATCACCCCGGAGATCACGATCAGTGGGGCATTACCAATGATGTGTTGGTCGGAGTTCAACATTCGACTCAGTTGATCTATTCACTCCAGGATTGCATCGAGAAAAAGGATCCCAAATCAGGGTTGGCTGTAATTGCAGACATTACCAATGGATTGTTGGCACTGGAGAAAAAGCTGCATGTTGTCGGTGTTTCTGAAGATTTGTTTCCGGTCCTGGGAGGAGCCATATCAGGACTTCGCCAACTCCTGAATGCGAAAAGGGTCAGTGAATCACTTGACACCCTGAATACGATCGGTAATAAGCCGGTTTTTTCGGAGGACGATAAAAAGATCATCAATGCATTCAAGAAAGAACAGCAAGTTAGTCTGATCAAGCATGGGCTACAGTCTCTCATTGCATTTGCCAGTATGGCCTCTCCGCTGTTGGGGCCGGCAGGTCCTGTGGTATTCCCCATTTTGCAGGCCATCATTCCGACCATCGCCACGATCAGAGACCAGTGGATCAATTATGTCGAATCCAGTGCCAATAAGGCCAAAGCCAAGGCTCAGAAGCGTTTGGGTGTTGAAAGCGACAAGGGTGATGCCACCGGTGATCTGTCATTCCTTCAGGATGTAATGGTACAGGAAAGCAAAAACAACGCCCTGTTGGCTGCAGATCTCGTAACAGAGGATGAACTGACGGCCGATAAATTCAGTATCCGCAAGCTGATGGAAACGTACAATGTCCTTCAATCTTCGAAAGCGGATCTGAAAACAAAGGATCCTAATGATGATGACTATGGCATTGCAGAAGCATGTGTCGAAGACATGGAAAGTGGATTGAAAGCCGCTATCGATGAGTATAATGTCGTGATGGGCAGAATGACGTCCGAATATTTCAAGAATGCATTTACCCCCATTACGCTGGATACCGTTCAGAAATTGCATGATTATCATATCCATTGTATCCACACCATCATGGTGCAGGCAAAGGAGCGGGAGCAGAAGTTACAGGAAACCGCATCATTACTGAAGCTTTTCATGAAAACAGAAGAGAAGCAGGCCATTCTTGCCGAGCTTTACGGTGGAAAGGTTCCAGAAAAGGTAGACATCAACCTGGCTGAAATGACTGCGGAAACGCAAGACTATTTTTGGGTAAAAACTCAGAAAGAGATTGGCAATGCGGTCAGAGAGGTGCAGATGTCAAAGGCTACATTGGTGGATAAGATGAATAAGATCATGAATAAGAATAAGGCGGCCATCCTTAAAAATATGCAAGGCGAGGGGAATTTATTCCAGAACGAGGCTAAGTTTGATAGTGACGTCAAGGTGGTGGTCAACACCCTCAACCTCTGATGCGGCAATCACATCTCATATAATAAATATAAACCCGGAGCGCCCGCAATTCACAACACTTTCTTCAACTCCGCCGCCAGCGCACTGCAGAAATCCGACAACCTTCGGGCTTCCTCTTCCGAGCCCATCGACACGTTGCATCCGGCGTGCATGCCATCGTCCGCGATCAGGAAATGGGTCATGTCCAGCTCATCCTCGTGGTCAAACCCTTGCATGCCACCCCGCCATTGCCGAATGAGTTCTCCCGCCGGACCTTCGGCAAACCGTCTGGCCGTGTCGGGCACACTGCTGCGGATGAAATAATGATTGATCCCTTCTGCCATCACGGTCTCAGACCCGTCCAGGTTCACGACGGTCGCATACTGATCCCCGAAATAGGCACTGACCATCGCGTCGAGCGCCGTATCCGCCGCCCATTTCACCATATTGCCCAGTAAGCCTTCCCTGGGATCGGGTCGGTATTTGTATGTGCCGGGTACCGGCTGCATAAATATGAATTTGCCGGCCGGCAGCCGGACATCCGGACTCGTCCACAACGTGTGTCGTTTGGCCACTTGGTTCTGACCGCCCTCGTCTTCTGTGACGATGACCGAGGAAGTCAACTTCCAGGATATGCCATTCGACTGACCCTCCAAGGTGTTCGCGTAGGATCGTTCGGGCGTTTCATAGTCGCCGACCGGTGCAGCGGCTGACTGACCTCCGCTTTCGATGGCTTGATCGTTGATGTCCGCAGAAGCCTTTTTTCGCATGATCCGCTTTCTCACAAAGAGGACTCCGAAGGTCAGGAACATGGCGATCACCACGGTCCGTTCAACATCTTCGAACAGGAGGTTTGAAATTGATTCCATATCGCATTGCTTCAGTCCTTAAAATACGAGGCTTCCCTCAATCAACCATGACCGAATATGTATTTCATCGAACACGCAGGGTCTGCCCCTCCGAATGTGCGCGGAATTCCGGTGCATACATGCACTCCACCGTGGC
>CANHUK010000068.1 GCA_947463755.1 Chitinophagaceae bacterium | reverse complement strand
TTCATTTCTGGGGAAAGAAACGTGAAGCCATCATCCTTCCGCCGGTGAAAGGCAGGATCCGTTCCGTGACGAGTCACGATGGTAAGGTGCTGTCTTACGTGAACAGTGATACAGCCCTCATCATTCGACCGGATGCATCACAAGTCGGAGATGAGATCATCACCTGTGTGTTGAATATTGAAGGGGTTGGTCGTCAGTCAGTCTCTGTACCGCCGCCATCCACATCCGGGTCTCTTGCCTATCGTGCAAAGGTCACGGCTTCGAGTTCGGTGGCACAGATGCTGCACGATCCTGTGGCCGCAGTTGATGACAATCCGGGCACGCACTGGAAGCCGGGGCGCCGGACGGATATTGATTGGCATGCCTATTATGGAATGAATATAAATTATCGCAACCGGGAGGTCACATCCCTGTATCATGATGCTGCCTGGCTGGAGGTTGATCTTGGTCGCGATGTTCCGGTAGGGCGTATACGCATTATGGAGCATACCTTTTTCAATTCCACGATCGCAGGTTTTGAAGTCCAGGCACTGCAGGGGACTGAGTGGACGCCGATCGCCGGTGGTACCAGGATGGGTGATTGGGCGCAGCGTATCGATCCTGTCACCGCCCGTAAGTTCCGGCTGGTCATCCGCGGTGCAGAGGGCATGCCCGGCATCAGGGAATTTCAACTCTTTTCGAACTGACCCAAGAAAATAAATATGAGAAAGCCGATCATTTTTCTATCTCTTTTGATACTGCCGGCCGTGATGTCTGCACAGACCCAATCGCCCGTCATCAGCGGAGTGTATCCTCATCTGGCCCAATACAATAATGAAGGCGAGTGTGGCACCGGGGCGGTTGTTGCCTGGGCCGGCAGATTGTGGACGATCAGTTACGGGCCGCATCTGCCGTTCGGATCTTCAGACAAGCTCTATGAGATCCGCAATGATCTGTCGCGTGTAGTGCGTGCGGAATCAGTGGGGGGCACGCATGCGAACCGGATGATCCACAAGGAATCCCGTCAGCTTTTCATAGGATATCATGTGATCGATGACCAGGGTCATATTCGGACCATCGAGCCGAACCGGATGCCGGGGCGATTGACGGGCATGGCCCGGAGTTTGACGGATCCTGCCAACAAGATCCTTTATGCCACGATGGAAGAAGGGTTCTACGAGGTGGATGTGCACACCCTGGAGGTGAAGATGCTTTACAAGGATGGCAATCAAATGCGGAAAGAAGGCGCGCAGACCCATGAAAGTCCGCTCCTACCCGGCGTACATGGCAAGGGCTTCTATTCCGGACAGGGTGTATATGTGTATTCGAACAACGGAGAGGCCGGTGCCCGTGCGCGGGTCGATCCGACGATCGAGGCCGGATCGCTTTGCGAATGGGATGGTAAGACCTGGAAGGTGGTACGTCGAAACCAGTTCGTGGAAGTGACAGGTCCCGGTGGCATCTATGGCAATTCGAATCCGGATACTGATCCGATCTGGGCGACCGGATGGGACCATCGCTCAGCCTTGCTGGGTGTCAGAGCAAAAGGGGATTGGTCGTTCTATCGGCTGCCGAAGGCATCCAATTCATACGACGGGGCACATGGATGGAACACAGAGTGGCCCCGGATCCGTAATGTCGGAACGACCGCACAGCCCGATTTCATCATGACCCTGCACGGCTTGTTCTGGCGGTTCCCGCCAACGTTCAGGCCCGGGAATACGCGTGGTATCCGACCGCGGTCATCGTACCTCAAGGTCGTGGGCGATTTCGAGCGGTGGAACGACCGGCTGGTGCTGGGATGCGACGATGCAACAAAAAGTGAATTCCTTAGCAACCGGGCCGACAAGGCGGGCATTCCGGGTGCGGGGCAGTCACATTCGAACCTCTGGTTTACGGATATCAACATGCCGGACCGCAATGCCCCGATAGATGCGTTCGGCTCTTTATGGCTGCGGGATACCGTGCGTGCAGGTGTGGCATCGGAGCCTTTCCTGTTTGCGGGCTGGAGCCAGCGCACGGCCTGGTTACGGAATCATGCAGGTGCTCGTCAGACGCTGCTCATTCAATTTGATTCCGCCGGCAATGGCCAGTGGAAAACCGCCAGAAAATTGATCTTGGAAGCACATTCATCCACGTCTTTATCCTTCAATGCCGCCAACAGATCTGAGTGGGTACGTGTTGTTGCAGAGCGTGACGGTGTTGTATCCGTTTCTTTGGCCTATGCTGATCCGAAGAACAAAGGACAGCGGTCGCCCGCATTGTTTGAAGGTCTGGCATCTGTGAAGGGTACAGCGCCTCAGGGGGCGGTCATGTATGCATTGCCGTCGTCGAGGAAACTGGGATTGCTCTCTACGGAAGGCACCTATTATGAGATGGATAGCACATTGCGGATCGTACCCGTCACTGGTTCCCCGAATCAACAACTGCTGAAGGAGAAGATCTCTATTCCAATGCCGCTGATCCGGATCGATGGCACATCTTTCTTAGTCACAGATAATCGCGGTCGCAGGTGGAGACTACCGGTGACGGACACCGTGCAATCTGTTCGGATGATGCAGCGTCAAACCCGCGTGGTTCGTGAGGTGGTGACAGAGCGTGATCTGTTGCATTGTGGCGGTACTTTCTTTGAATTGCCGGCGGACAATGCCGATGGTTTTGCGAAAGTCAAGCCTATTGCGTCGCACAGTTTCGCGATCCATGATATCGCATCTTATCGGGGCATGTTGTTGATGTCTGGTGCTGATCCCTTGTCAAAGACCTCCAATGCTCATCTGCTCCGTTCGTCGGATGGCCGGATCGCTCTGTGGGCGGGCGTTATAGACGATCTCTGGAAACTTGGACGACCCGTCGGCAAGGGCGGTCCGTGGACGAAGACTCAGGTACAGTCAGGTGATACATCGGATGCTTATCTGTTTGGCGGATATGATAGACGCAACCTCGAGATCGTGAATCATGGTATCACTTCGCTGACCATTCGTATGCAGGTGGATGCCACGGGCGATGGTGTGTGGTTTGATGGTCAGTCGTTCAAGATAAATGCGGGTCAACGCCTTCAACACCTTTTTCCGGCTGATCTGCGTGGGAAGTGGATCCGCTTCCGGGCAGAATCCGCAGGGCAGGTGTCAACGATGCTGACCTACGAATGAGTGCTTTACGAAGCATGGCAATTTTCGAGGTATTGCCTTGGGGTCAGTCCGGTAATCCGCTTGAAAGAACGATGGAAGAATACGGCATTGTTGTATCCGCATTGGCGGTAGATATTCTTCAGCGGTTCATTTTGTTCTCTGAGCAGTGAACAGGCGTGACTGATGCGGATCTCATTGACGAACTGCGTTAAGGTGCGTTGTGTCCTGGACTTGAAAAATCTGCAGAAGGCATTTTCAGACATGCCGCATATCGAAGCGGCTTTTGAGAGGGTGATGCTTCCGTGGAAATTCTTGAGGATGTAATCATATACATCCACGAACCTGTCCATTTCCCGCTTGGGTGGCCGAATCTTGTAGGCGGCAGAGGCCATAGGTTGGTATTCATCCGACTGAAGGGCGGTATGCATCATGGACAGGAATCCTGCCATCAGTCCCATGCCTTCGAGCGTGCAAGCACGGCTGAATATGTCGACCATTTGGCGGCGGGTTTCGCCGGTCAGCCGAAACCCGCGTTCCGCTCTCCGTATAAGGTCTCCGGCTTCCGCCATGAATGCGGCGGAGTCGCTCATGCCTGACAGGAATTCATCGGTGAAGTAGATCGCGATGGCCACTGTGCGCAGGTTACTGTCTGGTGCATGATATTCCTTGGACGACCTGAAGATATGTGGTAGTCCGGTGCCCAGCATGAAGAGGTCGTCCTGTTCGAATTTTCCGATGTGGTCACCTGCGATAAATGTGCCTCTGCCTTCCACGATCCAGAGCAATTCGCAGGTCTTATGAAAGTGAAAATCGTGATCGAAGTGCGGTTTCTCGATCTTCTTGATCCATAATTGTCTTTTATCGAGTATCGGAGCGTCTACCAGGAGGGAAGCCTTCATATTTTTTTCATTTGTTGATCGAATGTATTCCCGCTGTTCGGAGACAATTCAATGCGCTATAATGATGCATCAAAATGCATCAACATTTCATTTGATTTAATTATATACTGCATAATGAATTTTTAAAATACAAGATCGAAGGGTAGTGTGTTTATTCAGTGAAAATACAATGATATCAATGGTTTTCGTCATTTAAGACCGTTTTGTTTACAAATGTTGGGATATTGTTTATGTTGAAAAATATCTATCTAAAACGATTGCGTTAACGTTTACGATAGATAACTGTCTGCATTGTGTGCAGCAGTGGTCGAATCAGTTTTTCTTTCATATTACTTTCATTGTCTCAATAGTGTCATATGAAAAAATCAGGTTTTGTTTATCTCTTTTCCTGTGTCCTGCTGATCGCATTGACTGCCTTTGGGTCGTTTGCGCAGACCCGGCGGGTAACAGGAAGTGTGAAGGCGGCGGATGGAAGGACCATCGAGTCTGTTACCGTAACGAATGTAAGAACGGGAATGGCTGCGGTTACCGGGGCAAATGGGTCATTCTCGATCGATGCCGAGGCCACGGATACGCTGGAGTATTCAGGTGTGGGGTATCAGGTGATGAGGCTAAGAGCCTCTGATATCAATCTATCTGTAGTACTGACAGCCTCTGATGTTCAGATGGAACAGGTGGTGGTAGTGGGTTACAGTCGTCAGAAGAAGGTCAATCTGACGGGAGCCGTGTCGGTCATCAGCGGCAGCGAATTGGTGAAGCGCCCGGTCTACAACACCACCGTGGCGCTGCAGGGCACATTGCCCGGCGTGACGGTCACCCAGTTCAATGGTGTGCCGGGTTCCGAGGCACAGATCCGGATCCGCGGTCTGGGTACCCTGGGCAACAACGAACCACTGGTCTTGATCGATGGCGTGGTAGCTGCCTTTGGTGATGTGGATCCGAATAACATCGAGACGATCTCTGTACTGAAGGATGCGGCATCGGCCTCCATTTACGGATCACGCGCGGCGGGCGGTGTCATCCTCATCACTTCCAAGCGGGGCCGGTCGGGCAGGATGAAGGTGGATTATGATGCCTTCTATGGATTCCAGCAGCCGGTCGACCGTCCGGTTTATCTGGATGGTGCGGGTTTTATGAAGATGTATAATGAGGCGTTGACAAATGAGGGTGCTGCTCCGAGGTTTACAGAAGCTCAGATCAACGACTATATGGCCAACAATGCCAAGGATCCGGATCGTTTTCCGAGTACTGACTGGCAACAGGCTACGTTCACCAATGGTCTGCAGCAGCAGCACAACATCACACTCAATGGTGGATCGGATCGTCTGAAACTATTGGCAGCCGCGAATTACATGGATCAGAACGGCATCGTGGATAATTCAGGTTTCAAGCGTTACAGCTTCCGGTTTAATGCGGATTACAAAGCCTCTGACAAGTTATCCTTCCAGCTCGATGCGAACCTCCGTCGGGAAGATACCAAGGCGCCCAGCGTCGGATATGGTTCTCTGTTCAATCAGGTATATCGTGTTCCACCGATCTATGCTGCTCAGTATTCAGACGGTTCATGGGGACCGGGATGGGAGGGTGCCAATCCGCTGGCATGGGCCCGGGCATCAGGCGTCAATGCGACCAACTCGAACAACATCCTGCTGAACCTGCAGGCCAACTACACACCGATCAAGGGGTTGAACATCAATTTCAACTACGCGCCCAAGTATTACACGGATTACTCTGTGAATAATCAGAAGCGGATCGACTTCTACAATTTCGAGACCAAGGCCTTGTTCATCAGCAGTCCGAATCGAACCACCCTGTCAAACTCTACCAATAACAATCTCACCAATTATCTGCGCCTTCAGGCAAATTACACGAAGTCTTTCAGTTGGCTGGACGTCAATGCGCTCGTGGGTGCGGAGCAGACGGACAGTCGGAGTCAGGGTTTCAACGCCTATCGTGAACTCACACTGTTTCCGGACCTGATGCAACTGAATGCTTATCCTTCGCTGAACCAGAATCTTGGAGGCTATGGTAACGCCTGGGCATTGCGTTCCTATTACGGTCGGGTGAACTTTGTGGCGAGCGACAAATACCTGTTGGAATTGAATTCGAGGTATGACGGGTCATCCCGCTTCGCGGAAGACTTCCGTCGGTATGGATTCTTTCCTTCCTTTTCTGCGGGCTGGATCCTTACGAAGGAGCGTTTCATGGAGTCGGTCAAATGGATGAACCTGCTCAAACTCAGGGCTTCATGGGGTGCGCTGGGTAATCAGAACATTGGCAACTATCCTTACATTTCTTCTCTGTCGCTGGGTCAGGGTGTTTTCAACGGCAACATCGTGAGTTCTGCAGCTCAGCTCGTCGCGGCCAACCGCGAGATCACCTGGGAGTCAACGAAGGTCACGAACTTAGGCGTGGACGCAGGATTTTTCGGCAACAAGTTGAACCTCGAATTCGACTACTACATCAAGAATACGGATGACATCCTGCTGACCCTGCCCATTCCGCTTACGACCGGTCTTAGTCCTGCCGTACAGAATGCAGGCAAGGTGGAGAACAAGGGCTGGGATCTGCAGGTGCGGTACAATGATCGCATCGGAAAGGATTTCAACTATGGCATCACGGCCGTGGTATCTGATGTTAAGAACCGGGTCTTGGACCTGAGCGGAACGGGCCCTTACATCTCCGGCTTCCAGATCACGCAGGTGGGTCAGGAGATGAATGCCATATTCGGTCTGCAGGCGGCCGGACTTTTCCAAACACAGGAAGAGATCACGGGTAGTGCCACCCAGTTCGGGGCGGTCAAGCCGGGAGATATCCGTTATGTAGATCAGAACAAAGACGGCGTGATCAATGCGCTTGACCGGGTCATCATCGGTAGCCGGATCCCGCGCTACACTTACAGTACCAATCTGTTCTTCGAATACAAGGGTTTTGACCTGACACTCTTCTTCCAGGGTGTCGGCAGGGTCAATGGCATTCAGACGCAGGATGCTGCATGGGCTTTCCACAATGCCGGCAGTGTGCGCGACATCCATCTCGGTCGCTGGAGCCCTTCCAAGACACCGGAGGAAAATGCACGGGCAACGTATCCACGCTTCTTCATTGCGCAGCAGAACAATCAGCAGGCCTCGAGCTATTGGATGGATGATGCATCTTACGTCAAGCTGAAGACGGTGGCGCTGGGATATACGTTCCCTGCCCAATGGATCGATCGTACTCCATTTTCCATGTTCAAAGTATATGTGAGCGGACAGAATGTGTACTCCTGGGACAAGGTGCCGGGCTATGATCCCGAGGCGCCACTGGGCGGCCCTTCCAACTATCCGCAGGTGGCCTCATGGGTGGCAGGTGTACGTGTCAGTCTCAAATAATCAACCGATCTAAATCAT
>CANHUK010000067.1 GCA_947463755.1 Chitinophagaceae bacterium | reverse complement strand
CTAAGAGACCCGGCGACAGGGTCGTCCTGCTTTCTTCTGTCTCCCTGAATTCTATATGCTCACGTCCGACGCGGGGACCGTACTCCCGGTTTTCCTCAACATCCATCCGGGTAATATTCAGCGATACCAGCGGGGTGAGGAAGACCTTCGATGTCCAGTTGTTCCGCTTCAGAGGAGCGGTTCCCTTGCCTCCGGCGGCGAGGGGTTGTCCGGAACTTGCCTTTGCAGCTGAGGAGGGGAGGCTGAAGGATGGAGTCTTCCATGCCAAACCCGGGGGGATGGCTGCCGGCATGAAAATTGGCCTGGATTTGGGGCCGGCATCACCATTGACGGTACTCATGGCTGCGGGGGCACGTCCGGATCCCAAGTCCTTACCCGCCAGGTTGCTAACCCCTTTGGGCATACCGGCCGCAGGGGTGGCCGTCTCAGATCTGTTCCTGTTGATCGTCAACGGAGCTTCCGACCTTTTTCCGGAGGAAGCGATGCCTGCGTTTGGAGCATTCGTTGCCTCCCTCTTGACGGGGTCCGTTCCGTTTTCCGCCACTATCGAGGCGGTTTCCTGTTGATGGCTGACGGAATTCGTTTCTTTTCCCGAAACAGATACAGCATCGACCCCCGATTGAAGGATTCCCGTCTTTGCGCTGGATTTTTCCCTGCTTGAGATCTTTTCTGCGGTTGGCTTTTGGTCAGGGGTTGATGCAGGGGGGACTGTCACCTCTGTCGTTCCGGATGTCGACTGCTCACCTGATGGGTTTGCTGTTCCGGAAGGTTCAACGTGCGGCAGGTATGTTTCGCGGTCGGTGGATATCCTTTCCGGGGAGCTGTTGGTTTTTTCCGGCGTGTTGGAAGGCTGTGTTTTTCCGGAGGTTTCAGTATTTGAGGAGGGGATTTCCGGCCCGGCGGGCTCACCCTTTTGCGAAGCCACAAATAAAACTATAGTGCCTGCAACGGCTAAGACGATGGCACCGATGATGCCTTTAACGATGATGGAAGACGCCCAGCCTCCCGACGCAGGAGGTGCGGACGGGGAAGGCGTAACCGGCGGCGGGGGCGTTGGAAGGTCTTTGGCGATGGCGGCCCAGACATCGGGGGACGGTGTGTCCTCCTTGCCTTCCAGACCCGACCGGAAGAGGTCATCTATGTCATTATGTAGATCTTCCGTCATAGACTTTTGGTTTTGGACAAGGCGGTACCCTGTCTTTTAAGCACCTCTTTCTGCAGGATGGCACGGGCGTCCGACAGGTTGGATTTGGATGTGCCTTCACTGATGCCCAGGGTTTCCGCGATCTCCCGGTGCTTCATGCCTTCGAACACGTACAAGTTGAATACCATCCGGTAAGCCGGCGGGAGCTGCTGGATCAGTTGCATCAGTTCCTTCTGGCCCAGCCTTGAATGGGCGTCGTTCTCCTCGCTCCCTCCGTGGAAATTCTCCTCCATGCTCACCACAGGAGCCATCCGGCCCCGGGTGCCCAGTCGCTGCAAGGCGCAATTGACCATGATCCTGCGCATCCAGCCCTCGAAGGAGCCCTCATGCTTGAACTGATCAAGATGCGTAAAGATCCGGATGAATCCCTCCTGCAGGATCTCCTCTGCCTCCACACGGGATGCGGCATAGCGCTGGCAAACGACGAACAGCTTGGGCGCGAACCGCTCATACAAACGATTCTGTGCCTGCCGCTCGCCGGCCACACAAGACCGAATCAGCAGTTCGAGGTTGTCCAATAAAGAAATACTTCTTTCCTCCATAGATGGCTGCATGGCATAAATGGTTGGGCGAATTTTTAAAATTCCTTAACAACCCATGCAAAACCCATGCTTGATGCAAAGGTCGGCCAGAGAAATATGTTAAAGTCAGGTTAACCATGAAAATCTGCGCAGCGATTACCCAACCCTTCCGATTTGTTCCGAGTCAATCATGTCAGAAAGCGCGCTGAAGACATTTCACAACACTTAGAAAACTCCCCAAATCGAACGATCATGAACAACAATCTGAAAGCCCTGATGACCGGCACCTTCGCCGTCGCCGCTGCCGCCATCACCTTCGTCGCCTGCCAGAAAGGCGATGTACACAATAACGAGACCACCGCTTTGAAGGTATATCTGACAGACCACCCGGCTGATTACGACCAGGTGCTGGTGAACATCACCACGGTCGAAGCCAAGGTAGATACCGGCAAAGGCACCTGCAAGGACGATCGCCATGGCAGCCGTCCGGAAGCCTTCGACCATCACGGCGACGACCACCGCAGCCGCAAGGATGAATTCGGCTTCTGGCAGACCCTTAATTTCAAGCCGGGTAGTTATGACCTGTTGACCCTTCGGAACGGCGTGGATACCCTGATCGCAACCGGCACCGTCACCGGCACCATCCGAAAGATCCGCATAGGTGTCAGCAGCGTCACGGTCGTTAAGAATGGCGTAAGCTATCCCGTCGTACTCTCCGCTGACCTGCAGAACTTCATCTATGTACATGTACACAGCAAGGAACTGGACCGTGGCTCGGACAGCAGCAAGGTATGGGTTGACTTTGACGTAAGCCGCTCCATCATCGAGCAGAACGGCAAGTTCTACCTGCGTCCCGTCCTCAAGCCCTTCAACGACCGGAATTTCGGCGGCCTCGAAGGATCCGTGACGCCGACGGATGCCGGTGTGGTGGTGACCGCCTACGGCAATACCGATACGGCATCCGCCATCCCCGACAAGCGCGGTAACTATTGCATCCGCGGTCTGGACGGAGGAAATTACAAGGTGGTATTCGATGCCAATAACGGCTACATCGACACGACGATCAATAACGTCGCCGTCGCTGCCGGTCGCAAGACGCGCCTCGCTGCCGTGGTCCTGAAGAAATAAACCTGCCACGCGCCTCCGGTGATGCAACCAATCATCGGGGGCGCGTTTGCAATGCTTATTTTTGCCGGAAAAAACATCGCATCCCTCGCACCGATATTATCCAATCCGATCGAGTACCTCAAGGGTGTGGGCCCGTTGCGGGCCGACCTCCTCAAGAAGGAACTCGGGATCTTCACCTTCGGTCAGCTGTTGGATCACTTTCCGTACCGATATGTCGACAAAACGCGGATCCGGACGATCGCAGAGATCAATCCTTCGACCGATACCATCCTGCTGCAAGGCGTGATCACGGAGGTCGATACAACGGGAGAGAAGCGGGGGCGTCGCCTCACCGCGCAGTTGAGAGACCGCACCGGGACACTGGAACTGACCTGGTTCCAGGGCATCGGATGGATACAAAAATTCCTGGTGTCGGGTCAGGCATACATGGTCTACGGAAAACCCGCCTTTTTTCTGGGCCGTCCGCAGATCACGCATCCGGAAATAGAGGCGGTGCAGCCCGAAGGCCAGGACGGCCGGAACTTCATGGAGCCGGTCTATCCCTCCACCGAAAAGCTTAAGGTCCGCGGACTCACCGGCCGGCAGATCGGGAAGCTCACCTTCAATCTCTTCCAGCTGATCTCCGAGCGAGACATTCCGGAGAATCTTCCACCGGATCTGCTGCACAGCATGGGGCTGCCTTCGCGATGGGAGGCTTATCGCGATATCCATTTCCCTGCCTCCCAGGCCGCCTGCGACCGGGCGATGGAGCGGTTGAAGTTTGAAGAATTGTTCATCGCACAACTTCGCATGGGTATGCTCCGGGCCAACCGGCATCGCTATTCAAAGGGTGTCTCCTTCGTCCGGGTCGGTAGCTGGTTCAATGAATTCTACGAACGACACCTGCCCTTTCAGCTGACGGGTGCGCAGAAGCGGGTCATGAAGGAGATCCGCCGGGATACTGCCGCCGGCCGACAGATGAACAGGCTGCTGCAGGGAGATGTGGGCAGTGGTAAGACGATCGTCGCCCTCATGACGATGCTCCTGGCGGCCGACAATGGCTATCAGAGCTGTCTGATGGCACCGACGGAGATCCTTTCGCAGCAGCATTTTGAGGGCCTCTCGAAACTGCTGAAAGAAATGCCGGTGCGGGTAGAGGTATTGACGGGATCCACGAAATCTGCGGAGCGGAAGCGCATCCTGGCGGCTGCACTCGACGGCAGCCTCCATATCCTCATAGGCACGCATGCGCTGATCGAGCAAAAAGTGCAATTCGCAAAGCTGGGCATGGCGATCGTGGATGAGCAGCACCGATTTGGCGTCGCCCAGCGCGCCCGGTTGTGGGAGAAGGCGGAGACGCCCCCGCACGTGCTGGTGATGACCGCTACGCCGATCCCGCGCACCCTGGCGATGACCGCCTACGGCGACCTGGACATCAGTGTGATGGACGAGCTGCCACCCGGCCGGCAGCCCATCCTGACCGTTCACCGGCTGGAGGACCGGCGCCCGCAGGTGATGGAATTCATGCGCGAAGAGATCGCCCGCGGACGTCAGGTCTATATCATCTTTCCGCTGATCGAAGAAAGTGATAAGGTCGATTACGAAAACCTCATGCGGGGATATGAAAACGTAAAGGCCTGGTTTCCGGAGCCCCGGTATTGGATCAGCATGGTCCACGGTCGGATGAAATCAGACCAGAAGGAAGCCAACATGCAGCGCTTCGTCCGCAACGAAACACAGATCATGGTGTCCACCACCGTGATCGAAGTGGGGGTGAACGTTCCCAACGCCTCCGTCATGGTGATAGAAAGCGCAGAGAAGTTCGGGCTTTCGCAGCTCCACCAGCTCCGCGGAAGGGTGGGGCGGGGCAGCGAGAAGAGTTATTGCATCCTGCTGACCGGCAACAAAGTGTCCAAAGAGGCCAAGGAGCGATTGCATGTATTCTGCGCTACCAATGATGGCTTCAAAATTGCGGAGAAGGATCTGGAGTTGCGCGGACCCGGAGACATTGAGGGTACCCGACAGAGCGGCGCCCTGAATTTCAAGCTCGCGAACATCATGTCGGACCGTGCGTTATTGGAACAGGCACGTGACCGCACGGCGGAGATCCTCGACCGGGATCCGGAACTGTCGGCATCGGAATTTGCCGGTCTCAGGGCCTTCCTCCAGCAGGCCAGGGGTCGTAACGAATGGAGCCGCATCTCCTGAGGATCTTTAACAAAGCATATGCTTTTTAACCTTTATTTTTAGGAAACTCAAACCTTCGACCGTGCGCAAAACTTTCGGAATCATGACGATGCTGGCGCTCGGCCTCTACGCCGGTGAAGGGATACGCGCGCAAACATCCTCTCATTTCTACGCCCTTGAATTTGCAGAGAATCGCGGACAGTGGGGAGACGAATTCCAATATCGTGCAGAGATCGGCGTCGGAGCCTTCTTCCTCCACCCCGACGGGTTTACGGTCCTCCGGCATGACAGCGCCGATTACGTACGCGCACTGCATCAGATACACGGACATGATCACGACGACGCAAAGCAGGCGCTGGAATCCGCAGCCGGCATAGCCTTCAGTATGCGCTCCCATGCCTATCGCGTTCGTTTCGAAGGAGGTAATCCCTCCGCCGCTGCTGGTGCAGAACGTCCGATACAAACCAACATCAGCTATTTCCTGGGCGCCGATCCCGGCAAATGGAGATCCGGACTCTCTTCCTATGGTGTCGTCACCTACCGCGATATATATCCGAATACGGATGTCAGGTACCAGTCGGAGGCGGGCAATCTAAAGTATGATATCATCGTACGGCCTGGTGCAGACCTCTCCCGCATCCGGCTGACATACGATGGCGTGGACGGACTTTCGGTGCGTCAGGGCCAGCTGGTGGTGCAGACCTCCACCGGTGTCACCCGTGAGCTCGAACCTTACGCTTATCAGGTTCGCGACGGCCTGAAGCGTGAGGTTTCCTGCCGCTATGTGGTGGAAGGAAGGACCGTTCGTTTCGAAGTAAAGAACTACGATCCCGGGGTGCCGCTCGTCATCGATCCCACCCTTTCCTTCGGCACATATACGGGAAGTCGTTCCAGCAATTGGGGTTACACCGCCACACCTGGTCCGGACGGGAGTCTGTTTGCCGGTGGCATTGTTTTCGGCACCGGATACCCCATCAGCACGGGCGCCATCCAGGCCACCTACCGGGGTGGAAATGTCGACATCGGCATTACGCGCTTCACGCCGACCGGCAACAACCGCATCTACTCGACCTATGTCGGAGGTGATGGGGATGACATCCCCCATAGTCTGATCAGCGATGGGGTGGGCAACCTTGTGATCCTCGGCCGAACGACCTCTTCCAATTACCCCAGCAAGGGCTACCGGGCACCAAATCTTGGCGGGGCGGACATTGTAGTGACCAAGATCAGCGCCAATGGCACCCTGCTCATCGGTTCGGCCATCATTGGAGGCACAAACACTGATGGGGCGAACATGGATGCCGCCATCACGCCGGCCAACTGTAACTCGCTCTTGTATAATTACGGCGATAACGCCCGCAGTGAAGTGATCCTCGACGATGCCGGTAATATTTATTTCGCAGCCAACACACTGTCTGCCAACTTTCCCCTGCTGAACGCAGTCCAGAATGCCATCGGTGGCGGACAGGATGCGGTCGTCGTGAAACTGACGCCTGATCTGTCCAGCCTGCTCTTCAGCACCTATCTGGGCGGTGCCGGCGATGATGGCGGATTCTGCATCAAACTGCATCCTGTCAATGGACAGATCTACGTGGCCGGCCCCACGCTTAGCAAGGACTTCCCGGGCAACAAGCTCGGTACACTGGGTACCCTGCCGGGTGACCTGATCGATGGCTATGTGGCCGTCATCGCCCCGAATGGCGGGAGCCTTATCCGATCGACCTACCTCGCAACGGGCGAAAACGATATTGTGTATGGACTGCAGTTCGATCGCGTTGGATTCCCCTATGTGATGGGCATCAGCCAGGGCGCCTGGCCCGTAGTCAACGCGGCCTATTCCAACGCAGGATCCAAGCAGTTCATCTCCAAGCTCCGCCCCGACCTTTCCGGCTATGAATTTTCTACGGTCTACGGTTCCGGAAGCCTCATGCCCAACATCTCACCGGTAGCATTCCTGGTCGACCGGTGCGAAAACCTGTATGTTTCGGGATGGGGTGGCAAACTCAATCCCTGCAATCCCGATCCGCGCTGTTATGATCTGCGGACGGCGGGTCCGTTCGGCATGCCCATCACGCCGGATGCCATCAAGTCGAATACAGACAACCGCGATTTCTATTTTATCGTCCTGGCCAAGAATTCCAGCAAACTCCTGTACGGCTCTTATGCCGGACAATCGGGTGGTGAGGGCGACCATGTGGATGGGGGCACCAGCCGCTTCGATGCCCGGGGCGCCATCTACCAGGCCGTCTGTGCGAACTGCGGTGGGACCAACATGTGCCCCACCTCACCGATCACCTGGCCGTTTCCAATCACACCCGGGGTCATTGCACCGGTCAACGGGGCGCTGGGATCCAATACCAGCGGCGAATGCAATCTCGGTGCGATCAAGATAT
>CANHUK010000066.1 GCA_947463755.1 Chitinophagaceae bacterium | reverse complement strand
TGCTTCGCCTTACGAACGGGCACATCGAATGGAGCTTTCCCCTTGGGCAATGTAGCTTCAGGCTGCGGACGGACCAGTCCGAAGTTCTGCCGATACTGCGCCTGCACAGAAGAACAGAGCATCAACGTCGTTGATGCCAGGATTGCAGCGGAAAGGATATTGATCTTCATGTCATTATTTTGATCTTCGGTGATGGATAACCGCTAGTTATACTTATTTTTTTACAGGAGAAATTAAGGATGACCAATCACCGGAATAGTAGGCTCGATCGATCCGCTTGATCTTATCCGCATCATTGGCCAAACTAGCCTGATGCCGGAGATCCTGATAAATATAAAAACCCAGCCAGTAACCGAATTCATAGCGCTGGTGCAGCGACATCGGTCGCTTGTAGAAATTGTACCAATTGGTATCGATGCCTTCCTGTTCCGCGACGCGGATGGCCAGTTGCGCCCGTTTCCAGATATCCTCCGCAACCCTGCGGAAGAGGTTACGATGATCGCCGTAAGCCTTATCCCCCGTGCGATACAGCGGACGACGGTCATCGATCCCGAGATCGCGAAGTGATATTTTTTCCTCGTAAGATCTATCACCGTCGAGATCGTATTCGATCTGATCAATGTAACCATTTCGATCCGTGTCTTCATAGCGTACTGTGGCAAACTTAGCAGGCTCACGCTGCAGGCGCTCCTTCCCCCATCGTTCATAGTTTCCACCGAACCCTTGAAAAGAATACGCCAGCTGATCGATCCGCCAGGCGCCCCATTCGGCTCCATACAAATGAATACGCCCGTCGAAGGCGCCCACATACAGCTGCCCCTTCCCACTGTTGTCGAGATCGAACTCGCCCCGGTCGCCGGCAGCATCTGCCTGCTTGTTGTGATCGAGTCCGCCCTTTTCGGTGCCGATAATGAAGGGATCCCGCGGGTCATAGAATTCCACCCGCTCCCAGCGGTTACAATCGTCGTCTTCATCGAACACGAGCCGGCATTCCTTCCACTCCCCCTTCCGGAAGATCAGGGGCATTGCGGTGTCACGGGCGGGATAATATAAGCGGTCTAATGTGCGCCAGCGACTGTCGAACATGAGTGTATTAGCAGCTTCCAGCCCTTTCCAGTTGCGGAGGACATGCCCCTGATCTTCATACGAAAATCCCTTGCCTTTGAAGAGCAGGCTCATGTCGAAATCAAATTCATTGCCGGGACCATTATCCTTATCGAGATCCCAGGTGATGGCCGCATAATCGATCCGCTTGGTAAAAAGAATATCGATGGCTTTATCCTCCCGGTCGAAACCATGACGGGTACTGTCTTTAGGGTCCCGAAAAACCGGACTATCGAGCAACCGGATCGCCCAATCTGTAAAACCATCCTTGTCTTCATCCGTGAAGATGAACGGCACTTCCCAGTTGTAGCGCAGATCTCCGATGCGGAAGGTCGATCCATGCATCTTCAAAAAAGTGGAATTACCGCTGTAATCCTTGTAGAAATTCGCATGACCGGAGTGCTCCCAGGCCTGCATCATGATGCGGTTCCAGTCGATGTAGTGCATGATGCCGTCTTTGTCATCATCGAAGACGAACATGTAGTCAGCACTCCAGTCATAGAAGTTTCGAACCTTTGTGCCGGCGTTATTGGCGACCATCTGTATGTCGGCCTTCCCGTCTCGGTTCGTATCACACCAGTCGATCGAGAAATCATGGGGACCGGCATATACCCCGTCCCGATTTCGGTCGATCAACAGGCAGTCGTTGTCGGTATCGCCCGTCCGATCGGTTGAGCGCATGTCATCATCGTCATCGATCCAGATGACCGGGATGCTGTCATTGATCAGGGCACGCAGGATGTCCGGATCTCCGTCCTTATCCAGATCCTCCCGGACGATGTTCCCGATGACGGGTGTCATTCGCCAAGGCAGCAGCTGCGTATTCCGGTTCCAGTAAGGTGTTTGTGCGCTGACTGATGCCGCCAGTATGCAGGCGGATATGAAGATACCAGCTTTTCGTGTACACATGACCGTTAGTATTTATGCCGGCATCCTGCTGTCCGCATACCGGGCTTAGTTCAATCCCTTGTAACCATGATCGCCGCGCCTTTCCAGGATGCGTTTCAGCGGAATTTGCATGCCCCCGGTCTGCTCCAGCCATTGCCATAATTCGTCTCTGTATTCTTTGATCATCGCCTGATAGGCAGGATGCCGGTAGAGATTGTTCTTTTCTTCGGGATCCTTTTCGAGGTCGAAGAATTCGGAAACATCCCAGATGCCGTGATACCAGATGAATTTGTATCGACCCTTGCGCATACCGAACGTGGTGGGCGTTTGCGGGAAGGAAAACTCCCAGTAATATTCATAAAAAGCCCGGTCGCGCCAGGCGATGTTCTGACCGCGGAGCAGCGGCAGGAAGGATGCGCCCTGCATCTGTGCGGGTTTCGGAACGCCGGCCATCTCGAGGATGGTAGGTGCAACATCCACATTCTGGATCACCTGGTTGAGGACGGTTCCGGGGTTCACCATGCCCGGCGCATAGACCAGCATCGGCACTTTCTGGCTCTCTTCATACATGTTACGTTTGTCGATCAAACCGTGTTCGCCCCAGAGGAATCCGTTATCACCCATGTAGATGATCACCGTGTTCTTATCACGCCCCGTCGCCTTGAGGGCGTCGATGATCTTTCCGATGTTATCGTCGATGCCGAGCAGGGTTTCGCAATAGCGGCGATAGGTGTCGTCGAAATCAACCTTGCCATCGTAGAGGAAATCCACGCCGTGCCAGCTGTCGCGCTGACGCCATACCCAGTTGGGGATGTCGCGGGTGTTGACATTGGTATCGCGCACGGCCATGGCGGCGCGGGGAATACGCAGCGTGTCGCCAAACATGCGGCTGCGCGGACCGGCGGTGAGATTGATGGTCGATGGGTAGTTGATCGGCTTCCCTTTGTAACGCCCGATATGACGTTTGGCGGGCTGGAAATTATCGTGCACACCCTTGTGCGACAGGTACACAAAAAACGGTTTATCCTTCGGCTGGCCGTTCATCCATTCGATGGCATGATCCGTCAGCAGATCTGTAATGTAGGCACTGTCCTTGAAGGTGGAGCGTTTACCGTTGATGTTCACCGTGGGATTGTAGTAAACTCCTTGTCCGCGGAAACTCTCCCAGTGGTTGAATCCTTTCTGGGGATCGTCCCCTTCATTACCCATATGCCATTTACCGAAGAAAGAGGTACGGTAGCCGGCCGCTTGCAGGTATTCCGGGTAGAAGCGGATCTTTTCAGGCACCGGCGAGAAATTGTCCACGACCGTGTGGGCATGTGCATACTGACCGGTGAGGATGCTGGCGCGGGAAGGCGAGCAGAGCGCGGTGGTGACGGTGGCATTCTTCACCCAGGCGCCTTCGCGGGCCATACGATCCATGTTGGGTGTCTCCAGCCACGGCACTTTGCCGGTAAAGCCCATGAAATCAAAACGATGATCATCCGACAGGATAAAAATAACATTGGGCCGCTGTCCGGACTGGGCGTGGGTTTCAAGGAAAGCCAGGGATGTCAGCAACAGCGTACATAGCCATCGACCAGAAGATGCAAGCGATCGGATCATGTTGAAAAGTTTTAGGGAAAGGAGCCGACCGGATGGCCGGCTCCTTCGACAAATGTCATCAACTATGGGTTATCGTCCGCTCAGAGTTTTCCACCGGCATGTTGCAACAGGGAGGAGAAATATTCTCCCGCCCAGCTAAGGGTCCCATCGGGCCTGACGAGCCAGAAGCCGCGCATCTCATCGGTCTTGCGCGTGTCGACCAATTTTCTCAACTCCTCGTTCTTGGGTTCGTTGCAGTACAACTCCCATTGGATGAGATAAGGCACATCCAGCGCCAGGCAGACGCCGATATAGGCATCCCAGCGGGCGACGACCGGTTCGCGGGTCGTCAATCCCTCGTAGCGCTGCTCGGGGATGCCGATCTCACCGAGGAAGACGACCTTGCGTCCTTTCATATAGGCCGTCGGGCGGATGAACTGTTTGATGTATTCGATGCCCTTGTAGAGTTTGACGCCATTTTCATCCATGCCATCGTAGCATGACCAGGAGACCATGTCCACTTCCACCAGGGGCACCACGCTGTTCACGATGCCGGGGATGCCTGCCTGGCTATCCATTACCTTGTTGGCCTCAATGGCATGATATACTTTGCATTTAGTGCGCTTTACTTCAGCGCGGGCGCGATTCACCCCATCCTGACGCGCCTTGAACCATTTGGCCATATTGTTGATGCGCATCATCGAATCGGCAGGAACAAGTACGGTCTTGCGGTCGCCATCCACAGCCCGAATAAGTTCGCCGGCCTTTCTGGACCAGCGGGCATTATCCCCCGTACCGCCACGCATCATCCAGTCGCCCTCCCAATTGTGCATGATGAAAGTGACATTGCGGTCCCTGTACTTCTCCAGCAAATACTTAGTGAGTTCATACATCTCCTGTTCATCAGCCTTGGCGGAGGAATCAGTCGTCCGGATGCCTGGCCCGTCAACACTCAGGGCAAAGGTGGAAAATGGCATATCGAAGGTTTCAGCCCAATACGAATGTTGAGCCAGCTGCTTCAGCGTGATGTCCTTCGGAATATTCCAATTTGAGTTGTAAGGATATCCGCCGCCATTTTTACGAAACCAGACCTTGAAGATCCCGTAGCCGAGTTCATTCATCTTCTTCGCCCCTTCGATCAGGTAGGGGTCCCTGGTGAAATAATATTTCCCGGCGACGTGTGTGGCACCTAGTTTATGTTTGATATCCTTCGGGATGGCGGCGCCCCGCAAGGGCTGTCGTGACTGTATGCGTGCGAGGATCTCCGCATCGGTGAGGGGTTGCGCCACCAGGGATGTCAGCGAGCACAGGCCGATGGTCAGATTGATCAGGAATCTCATGTTGTTTGTTTGAGGGCGGTAAGAAGACAGGGCACCCGAATCGAGGTGCCCTGTTGTATCAAATCATGTAAGGTCTGAAATTCATAGGTGTTGATCGGATCATCAGAGGGTGATCTTCACATTTGGCGCGAAATTATGCCGGATGGTTCCAACATTGGGCACATCCGCCAGGGCCCCGATGCGGAAGAAGTAATCACGACCGGCGGGAAACAGTGCGGCATTGGCCCCGACATCGATGGTTAGCGTGTACGTGCTGGCATCAATGGTCCGCGAAGGGGTGTAACTGGCCGTGGAATTACCCGTGATGCTGAATTTGGTCGCTTCACCCACATAAATGTCGCTGAAGGCGTAGAGACGTACTGCCCTCACCTTTACTTCAGGCTTGCTGCCTTCGAGGGTGAAGGTGGCCGTTACCAGCTTCGAGGTGGCATTGTAGGTGATCTGTGGGTTCTTGATGCGGATGTACGGATCCACCTGGAAATTGAGCTCGTTATCGCCCGGGTTGACCTTGATGTTCAGGAGGGAAACGGGATAGAAGTTACTGTTCCGCAACTGAAAATCGTAGTTGGCCGAGAACACCAGGTTGTTTCGGTATTCCCCGTTGTTCTTGATGACCCAGACCTGGGACACCTGTGTCGGATAGCCCAATTCGAAGGCTTCGATGCGGGCACCGTTCACCAGTTCCGTCTCCACCAGCTGGCCGGTGGTCTTATCGGTGATCTTGCCGTACACCCTGGCGTCTGGTCCCGGCATGTTGTCCTTTTCACAGGACATGAAGCCTGCGGAGAGGACGAGGGCGAGCAGGATATGAATGGTTGATTTTTTCATCAGAAATGACTTTTCGATTTAGAATTCGGGGTTCTGCACGAGTTTGTTGGTGGCCACGCCCGGAATGGGACGATAGTAGTCGCGCTGCTGGAATACACGTCCACCGGCCGTTTCATCATAGAAATTATTGGCGCGCACGAAGATGTACTTTGGTGTGGCGGGGCGCAGATCGACCATCGGCACTAAGACCGTACGGCGGGTGCCGTTGAAGCGGGTATGCATTTCGCGGCGACGCACCAGATCCCAGTAACGATGATATTCGAAGGCGAGTTCTACGCGGCGTTCCTTCAGGATATTGGCAATGGTAGCCGGGATATTGTCACTATGACCGGCCCGGCGACGCAGCGCGTTCAAGTACTGGGCAGCCAGGGCAGCACTACCTTTACCGCTTTCAACTGCCGCTTCGGCGTAGTTGAGGTAGACCTCCGCGATGCGCATGTCTATGAAGTCGAGTGTGGAAGTGAAATAAGAACCCGGAGGATTCACATTCTCCTGAATGAACTTCTTCTGACAGAAACCGGAGATCGTGTAATTGTTGCCCGCATTCTGCCCGATGCTGGCGAAACCGGAATATCCGGCGGCACCGTTGCCGCTGCTGGCGCCGAGGGCCCAGTAGGTGTTGCCGTCCTTACCGGGTGCGCTGGCGTTGGTGTACACGATCCTGGAGCCATCCTGACGGATGAGTCCACCCTGCATGATGATGGTGATGTTCTTCCACCTGGAGCCGGGCAGAATGATGGAGGCATGCATGCGTGCATCCTTGTTGGCGAAGATGTCGGTCAGATTATCGTATTGGCGATAAGGCTTGGTAACATCCACGTTGCGGGGATCTGCCACGACATCGTTCTCGTTGCCGTCGGTACGCGTAACCAGCCGGACACTGTTGCCCTGGCCGTTGTCTGTGTAATCTTCATATACATCCACCAGGTCGAGCGTCGGGCTGGAACGACCATAGTAGATACCTCCCGTGTTGGTCTGGGATGGGTTGTAGTACATGTCGTTGTTGTGTCCCTGCAGGAAGGTGGTGGAGCCATCCACATAGCCTTTCTTGTAAAGGACTTCCACATCTGCGAGGGCGGGTGATTGGAAGATATCCTGATAGTTCTTCACGGCCTCGGCCCGGTTGGCGGGGGTCGGCCTGTAGAGTCCTTTGCCGGAATTGTTGATCACGGCAGCAGCGGCGTCAATGCACTGCTGATAGTAGCCATCAGCATCGGAGGTCGCGAAACCGCCCACGAGCTTCTGACTCACAGCATCACCGACCAGCGGTGCCCTATTCCAGTATTTGGCGAGGGAAGCGGCGAAGAGGGCGGCACGGGATTTGAGTGCCAGGGCAGCCCACTTGGTGGCACGGTACGGACCATCAGCGGCGGAGAAGGAAGCCGGCATATCCTTCGAAGCCGCTTCCAGCTCGTTCAGGATCCAATCCCATGTTTGTTTTTCGGTGCTGCGCGGCACGAAAAGCTCCGCGTTGTCGGTCCCGGGCTTGTATTCGAGCGACTTGTCGATGAGGGGCAAGCCACCATAGCGCTTGGCCATCTGGAAATACATATATGCCCGGATGAACCGGCATTCTGCCGTGAGGGCTGCCTTCTGGGCAGTGGTCAGACTCACCACGCTGGGCAGCTGCTCCATCAACTGGTTGGTCTGACGAATGCCGCCATATCCCCAGTATCCTTCTCCCACGGGGCCAACACCCGTTCCCTGCGAGAGCGTCGCCTCGTCGGTGAAATAGG
>CANHUK010000065.1 GCA_947463755.1 Chitinophagaceae bacterium | reverse complement strand
CCATTATCCGAAACTGAAAAAGATGATCCAGTTCGAAGTCCGGCACTGGAATACGAACCTGGAAGACGGGGCCGGCGTGGGAAATATCTTCTATGGCGACAAGGGTTACATGGTCGTCAAAGGATATGGCACCTACGAAACCTATCTCGGTGAAAAGCGTGAAAAAGGACCTGCCCGATCCGAGTCCGGTGAGCTCACCCTGCATTTCCAGAACTGGTTCGATGCCATCCGCGCGCGGGATATGGGTCTGCAGCACGGACCCGTCCAATCGGGCCATCTGTCATCCGCACTCGCACATCTCGGCAACATCTCCTATCGCCTGGGTCGCCAGCTGCGATTCGATCCCGTTGCCGAACGATTCATCGGCGAAGGGGAGAACGAGGCCAACGCCATGCTGAGCCGCGACTACCGGGCGCCTTACCTGCTGCCCGATGTTGTATGAGGATGAAGATCGATGATATGAATTGATCTCCGGTCCAAAACTTCGGTTGTGCGTTACCGTAATGCTGCCGTTTTCTTCATGTAAAGATGACGGCAGCATTTTTTTATTTGCCTGCGGCGATGGCTGACGACCATTCCAGCACCGGATGCTTTCCGGGCGCCGTCACGGCATTCATCACCTCGAAACTCAGTTTGATATTTGATAAACGCTCGATGGTTTTGACTTCAACGTCCAGCGATCCACCGGCCGGCACGGTGATCACATCCCCCTGCGTGTGGAAGGTATAACGGCCGGTATTGCGCAGGATGAAGGGCGTGCTCGAACGGTTCTCCAGCGTGATGTTCAGAACAGTTGTCCCCCCGCCATAAGCGGCTTTGGAGATCACGATGCTCGCCTGCACCAGCGGGTTAAGGTGTTCCGGACGGCCGATCAGCATGTCTTTGAAATAGGCGATGGCCCGGCGCTGCATCAGCGCTTCTTTGATCGATTCGATGGTACGTTCTTTCGCCATTACCAGCGTAATGGGCCGGTGGCCACCCTGTGGAACTTTGTATTCCCAGTCGACCAGTTTATGAATATCACTCGTGCCCATGATCGTCAGGTTATGATCGAGTGCGATCTGCAGGGCCTCGTCGGAATACGTATGATCATTGACCACTTCGATGCCATGCAGCAGCCCCTCGCGGATCAGGTACCGATGCATGTCGGTCAGCGTGGCCACGCCATCCTTTCGCTGACTCGTCCAGTTGGGATGGTTCCAGAAGATGAAGGCGCCCTGGTTTTTGGCGGCGCGGAAGACACCGACGGAATCAGCCACCAACATGCCGTTGGCATCCTGGATGAAGATCGCGTTATTATGACCGGGCGGCATGTTCCGGGTGATCTCCGATCCGCGAACGATCAGCAGGTCGTGATTTTTCGCCTCCTGTACCGCCAGTTCGTAGGAGCGATTCCGGTCGGGGTGGGGGATGTCCTGCTTATGCGGCTGGTATTCCAGGTGTTCCGTGAGTGAGATGGCATCTAGACCGTCCATGAGGGCTTCCATCACGCGGATATCCGGCCACACGCTGCCGTCGGAAAAGACGGTGTGCTGGTGGAAATCGCATTTCAGGGTCTTGTAGCCGGCGACATCCGGGAATTTCAGGGCCCGGGTGAGCCGGTGGCTGTGGTCCTGGGCGGAGGCACTGACGGCGAGGGTCAGCAGGAGCAGGGAGGCGATCAGGCGCATGTTGTCGGGTTGTGACCGAAAGCTACGGAAAGCGCGTCAAATCTTCCCACGCGAGACCTGAATAAATCGATCCTTGTTTCCATCCCTGTCAGGTTCCGCGCTTCCGATTTTCATGGAAATGTCCCGGAAAATCAGTATATTCATATTTCTGTCCGGATACGATCGCCGGCGTTCCAACTTACCCAAGATTGCATGCAAGGCCTTACCCGAAAAACCTCCTGGTTTACGTGCCTGGTGATCCTGTCCATCGCCATCTTCTCCGCCTGCGGCGATGAGGAGGCGGCCATCCCGGATCAGGTTGATTTCAATTATCATATCCGCCCCATCCTCGTGCAGAAATGCTATCTCTGCCATGGCCCCGACTCCGGCAGCCGAAAGGCCGGCCTTCGGCTCGACACCTACGAAGGTGCCACGGCCCTCACGAAGGAAGGCCTCCGGGCCATCGATCCCGGCCATGCCGACAAGAGCCTGCTGCTCTTCCGCATCAACCACAAGGATCCGGAAATGGTGATGCCCACGCCCGAATCCAACCTCACGCTGACCGACCGGGAACGTAAACTGCTGGAACGATGGATCGAACAGGGGGCTGGCTGGAAGCCGCACTGGGCCTTTATTCCGCCTAAGTCATCTGACCTGAAAAACGACAAGGACCATCCCGTCGACCAATTCATCGAAGCAAGATTGAAGGAAGCCGGTCTCAAACCCGGAACCCTCGCCGATCAAACAGCCCTGATCCGCCGGGTGGCCATGGTGCTGACCGGTCTGCCTCCTACGCCGGCGGAACTGGAACGATACCTGAACGATAAGGGCGACGGATCCTATGAACGCATGGTCGATCGCTATCTTTCCTCTCCTCGCTTCGGTGAGCGATGGGCCAGACATTGGATGGATGTTATCCGGTATGCCGAAACCCGCGGGCATGAATTCGACTACACCATCTCCGGTGCCTGGCGATACCGCGATTACCTGATCCGCGCCTTCAACCAGGACCTGCCTTACGACCGATTCGTGACCGAACAGATCGCCGGCGACCAACTACCCGCACCGCGGCTCGACCCCACCGGCACCTGGAATGAAACTCAACTGGCCACCCTCTTCCATACCCTTCCCGAAGGCACCCACAGTCCGGTGGACATCCGAAAGGACGAGGCCGACCGGATCGATAATATGATCGACGTCACCGGCAAGGCATTCCAGGCCCTCACGATCTCCTGCGCCCGTTGTCACGATCACAAGTTCGATCCCGTCAGTGCCCGCGAATATTACGCGCTCTATGGCGTCATGGAAGGGACCCGGTTCACGCCCGTCCCGGCCGCAGAACCGGCGCATCGCCGGTCGGCCGCGGTACAGCGGCAGGTGCTGGACTCCATGCGCGCGCTCACCCTGGTCTGGCTCAGCGCAAAGATGGGTGCCTCAGCGACGGCCTCATTCGCCTCCGCTCCCATGATCACACCCATGATGCCCGATTCCGCTTCCGGCATCCTGGCGGATTTTTCCGGATCCGACCTGCAGGGATGGCGCAGCGACGGACAGGCCTTCACCGATGGCACCACCCTGGGCGATCCGTTGACCGATTCCCTCGGTAATCTACGTGGATTGAAGGAGGGCGTGGCCTCCAGCCGACGACTGGGATTGAATCTGTTCGGCGCCCTGAGATCGCCGGATTTCGTGATCGATCGGGATTTCATCGGGGTGATGGCCGCCGGACAGAGATCCTCTGTGCGGATCATCATTGATAATTTCCAGTTGATACAATTCCCGATCTACGGCGACCTGGATCAGAAACTCAACAGCGACCAGCCCGTCAAACTGATCTTTCCCGTCAGTGCCTGGAAAGGGCACAAGGCGTATGTTGAAGTGCTACCCGGGAGCTACGACAGGCATGTCTACAAACAGGCCCGCGATGCCTGGGTCGAGGTGAAATACGCCATTCGCTACGACCGTGATTGGTTCGAGCCGCGCAGGCCGTCCACATCTGTTACGCTCCCGGCGGCCTACCGTGTCTTCACCGCCGGTCAGGCAGGGCCAACGGACATCAGGTTGCTCCGCGGCCTATTGCCCCGAACGCTCCGGCTGCCGGAACTATCGGCCCTGCAGGCCCGCGCACAAGCCATACAGTCCGCCCGCATGGATTCGCTGCAGTTCATCAGCGGCGTGACGGAGGGATTTGGGAAGAATAGTCCCGTCTTCCACCGTGGAAATCACACGGATCCATCCCCGGAGCGGGTGAAGCGGCATTTCATCCCCGCTATTCCCGTGTCGAAGATCGACCTGGATGTGCCTGGCAGCGGACGCCTGGCCCTGGCCCGCGCCATCACCGATCCGAAGAATCCGCTCACGGCCCGCATCATGGTCAACCGCATTTGGCATCATCTCTTCGGCCGAGGACTGGTGGAAACAGTAGATAACTTTGGGATGCAGGGCAAGGTGCCATCGCATCCGGAACTGCTCGACCAACTCGCGATCGATTTCATGCGCGACGGGTGGTCGGTCAAGCGGATGATCCGCCATATCATGACATCCGAGACCTTTCGTCGTTCGGTGGAGCCCGTGGCCGGTGCGGTTCAAAAGGATCCCGGCAACATCCTGCTCGCCAGCTACCCCCTGCGGCGTATGGAGGCCGAAGCCATCCGCGATGCGATGCTCTCCGTCTCCGGAAGCATCGACACCACGATGTTCGGGCCGCCCGTACCCCAGCATATCACCTCGTTCATGAACGGAAGGGGTCGGCCGGGGAAGTCCGGACCCATCGATGGCAACGGACGACGCAGCATCTATCTGGAGGTCCGTCGAAACTTTTTAGATCCCTTCATGATGGCCTTCGACCGGCCGATGCCCGCCTCTGCCTTTGGCCGCCGCACGGTAACGAATGTGCCCGCCCAATCGCTGATCTTGCTCAACGATCCCTTCGTTGCGCTGATGGCCGACCGCACCGCAGCGCGCCTTCTCGCAGAGGCGGAGAAGTCGACGGAAGCGCGGATCCGCTGGATATGGCAGCGCTGTTTCTCGCGTCTGCCCACGCGCCGGGAGATCAGCGATGCGACAGAATTCATGGAGACCCTGAAAAAAACCTACGCCCGCAGTGGTCAGACCGTTTCCGAACAAGTGATCTGGAAGGATTATCTGCACACGGTCTTCAATCTCAAATCATTCATATTTATTTCCTGAGCCATGCATCCATCGCACGTTCGACGACCGATATCCCGCCGCGAGATGCTCTCCCGATGCGCCTGCGGCTTCGGCTCCATCGCCCTGATGGGCATGTTTGGGAGCCTGGCCTCCTGCTCTGGTCGCCGTAAGGGGCTGGAAGCCGCGCTGGCCAATGTAGGTGGCGGTATCATGCTGCCGGGGCATATCCCCAAGGCAAAGCATATCATTTTCCTGTACATGGATGGTGGCGTATCACAGGTCGATTCCTTTGACCCGAAACCACGACTGGCGCTGGAGAATGGAGAGGATCCCGCCTCCAAATTCAAGGTAGATGCCACCCAGTTCAACAATGTCGGCAAGATCCTCCAAAGTCCCTGGTCGTTCCAGCGATATGGTGAATCGGGACTCGAAGTCAGCGAACTCTTTCCACATATCGGATCCTGTGCGGATGATATCACCGTGATCCGGTCGATGGTTTCCAACTTTCCCGAACACACTAACGCGAATTACTTCCTGCATACCGGCAGCGGACTGCAGGGCCGGCCGAGCATGGGTGCCTGGGTCAACTACGGACTGGGATCGGAGAATGCCAACCTGCCCGGGTATGTAGTGCTCGATGGTGGACTGATCCCTCCCGGCGGACTTGATAATTTCAAGAACGGCTTCCTGCCGGCGGGCTTCCAGGCGTCGATCCTTCGGTCTGGTCCTGTGCCAGTCGCAAACATCCGCCCGATCGACAGCATCGCCGGCATCCAGGATGATAAACTGGCCTATCTCGCCCGTCAGGATGCATCCCTGCTGCAATCGGTCGTAGGCGCGGGGGATGAGATCGAATCAGCCATCCGCAACTACGAACTTGCCTATCGGATGCAGTCCTCCATTCCGGAACTGACCGAATTCAAGGCAGAATCAGAAGCGACGAAGAAACTATATGGACTGGATTCCACCGATCCGCACACCCGTAATTATGGTGCGCAATGCCTGATGGCCCGGCGACTAGTGGAGCGGGGAGTGCGGTTCATAGAACTTACCTGCCCGCAGACCAACGGCACCGACAGATGGGATCAGCACGGTAACCTCAAGGCCGGCCACGAAGCCAACGCCCATGCGGTCGACAAGCCCATCGCCGGATTGCTGAAAGATCTCAAGCTCCGCGGATTGCTGGAGGATACGCTCGTTGTATGGACCGGAGAATTCGGGCGGACACCTTTCGCACAGGGCACCGATGGGCGCGACCACAATCCTTCCGCCTTCAGCATGTGGATGGCCGGCGGCGGCGTCCGCGGAGGTATGGTCTACGGACGGACCGACGAATATGGTTATCGCGTGGAGGAAAATCCCGTGACCGTCCACGACCTGCATGCCACGATGCTGCATCTGTTGGGCATCGATCATAAACAACTGACCTTTCATTTCGGTGGAAGGGATTTCCGACTGACCGATGTCCATGGCAACGTGGTGCATGACATCCTCGCCTAACAGACGCCCATGCCATCGATGACGGATATTTATATTTATTTAGGAAGATTTCATCCGCTGCTGGTTCACCTGCCGATCGGGATGATCTGTGGTGCGCTGCTGCTGGGGATCTGGAAACGCTTCAACCCAGAAGCTGTCTCGTCACAAACGTTGGCACTCATCTGGACGACCTCTGCGGCATCGGCCATGCTCTCGGCACTCACAGGATATCTGCATGCTAACGGTAACGACTACACGAAAGAATCCCTGGACATCCATAAATGGTCAGGCATCGGACTAGCTGTTCTCAGTTCGGTGGTGGCTGTCTTCTATTTGTTTGAAAGATCAGGCCTGTGGATGCATCGGTTGCGTACAATCCTGGTGACTTCCACATTTGGTCTGTTGATCTACACGGGTCATGGTGGTGGTTCGCTCACGCATGGTGCGGAATATCTCTCGATCTCGACCCTGACAGAGGAAGCGCCGGAAACCACGTCCAGACCGGCTTCCATCGATTCAGCGGACCTCTTCACCGACGCTGTCATGCCCATACTGCAGACCAAATGCTCGGGTTGTCACAATGCTTCCAAGAAAAAGGGCGGTTTGTTGCTGACGGATCATGTCGCCATCCTGCGCGGGGGTAAGACCGGCGCGGGTGTAGTGCCCGGAGATCCTACCATCAGTGAGTTATTCCGCCGGGTATCGTTACCATCAGATCACAAAGAGTTCATGCCCACGGAGGGGAAGGCACCACTGACCGAAGTGCAGCGCGACATCCTCGAATGGTGGATAGAAAAAGGCGCTCCTGCTGCGATGCCCCTGGCAAAGACGCCGCCCGATCCGCGCATGCGTGAAGTGCTGACGGATTACTTTCAGTTGAACCGGGATCCCATGCTGGACATGAAGGCGGAGCCTGCTTCGGAGGATGACCTGGAAGCCTTGCGGGCAGCGGGTTTTCAGGCGCGTCGGATCAGTTCCTCCGGCGCCTGGCTGGATGTTACATACCTTGATTCGGTTAAGCCGGATCTGTCTGTCCTGGAGCGTGTGCGCGAACAGTTGGTCTGGTTGCAGTTGCCCAATTGCGGATTGACCGATGAGGACATGGAGGAAATAGCCGCATTAGATAAATTATTTCGGTTGAATCTTTCTCAGAATGAAATCGGCGATCAGGGCATTGCGGAATTAGAGGGATTGAAAAGTCTCGAGCAATTGAATATTTACGGCACAAGAGTGACCAACAAAAGCCT
>CANHUK010000064.1 GCA_947463755.1 Chitinophagaceae bacterium | reverse complement strand
GAGTTGACGTACGATCGAAAAGATCAGGGGGACCAGCAATACAAAACCGACGTTGTAAAAGAGCGGAATACCCACGATGAAGCCTGTGAGCATCAGGGCCCAATGGATATGACGCTCGCCGAAACGACGGATCAGTACCTGGGAGATCCGCTGTGCGGCCCCGGACACGGCCACCATCTTGCCGATCATCGCACCCAGTACGATGACCACCACCAGCGAGCCGAGTGTATCTCCCAGTCCCTTCTGTACGGATCTTGTGACCGACTCCGGCGGAATGCCCAGGGCGACACCCGTGGCCAGGGCCACCAGCAGAAAGGCCAGAAAGGCATTGAGGCGTCCCCAGGTGATCAGCAACACCAGCGACAGAATGCAGAGAATGGTAACGGTCAGGGTCATACGTAGATATTTACAGCCGCCGGAAGCACGCGACCCCCATGGGACCGCACTGTCACCTCATGAACAAGATACAGAATATCCAGACAAATGGCACCGCCAGTAACAGGGAATCGAAACGATCCAGAAAACCTCCGTGCCCGGGCATGAAACTACCCGAATCCTTGACCCCGGCCAGTCGCTTCAACTTGCTCTCCAGCAGATCGCCGAAAGTGCCTGCGACCGCACTGATGGAGGAAACGGCCAGCAATAATGTCGTATCCCCATGAAACAGCATACTGCCGCCGATGGTGACCATCAGGGTACTGAGGATGACGCCCCCGATCGTACCTTCCCAGGTCTTCTTCGGAGAAATGGGCGACAGCGGGGTCTTTCCGATAAATGACCCCACCAGGTATGCCATGGTGTCATTGATCCAGATCGAAGATATAATGACTAACGGCAACGTATAACCGAAAATATGCCCCAGACCTGAAGCCATTGAACCTGCCGGCTCAGATGCGCCCCAGGCCGAACCGCTGCGCAGGTGCATCAACATCATCATACTGCCTGAAATATACAGTGAACCCGCCAGCGAAATGATCAGGCTTCTGGCAGAGGGCAAATGCCCGCGGATGAGGTGTCCGACAACAGTAGGCAGCGCCCAAATGATCAGTGGCAGTAGGAGTAGCGCAGGTTCATTGATCCGGAATACTTCAAGGTCCAGCAATTGGCCGGAAGCTGCGATCATTCCGATCCATCCGGTCACACTGATCCAGGTGAAATGGTCTTCTCCAACCACCGCATAGGCCGGATCGATGAGCGACATCAGTTTTCGGTATTCATGCCAGCATCCAAAATGCACAATGGAAAACAGGATGAAGAACGACCATCCGTTCCACAGCAGGCCGGTCAGCATGACAATCGCAAAGATCACGGCAGTCAATGCCCTGGTGCGGAAAACCTCCTTATTGAATGCCATCCGTATTCAGTTTTCAGTTTGTGGATCCAATGCATCCCGGATCAGATCCATGGCCCTGTCCGCCAGATCACAGGGAACATGTAACTCGATCTCTCCCAGGAAAATATATGTGGAGTCTTGTCGGTTCACCAGTGTGCAGGGAATCTCTCCAGACTCCAGCATCCCATGAAGGATCTCTGCCTGTAGCCTGTCTGTGGTCGTGTATACCCGGCACCAATCCGTCGTCATGCCAGCCATCTTTCCTCCCATGCCTTATCTTCCGGATCCATGCGGGCCCTTCTGACACTGTCTGCCAGGGTACGATATTTCACGAACAGGAATATCACCGCCGCGATCGCCGGTATACCTATCCAAAACGGAGCATCTGCTTCCATGGCTTGTTCCGGAGGCAGTCCGCGCAGGGTATATACGAAGATGATCGTCACCACTACGGCGTTGTTGAGAAAATGAGCAGCGATGGATGTCCACAGACTGCCGCTGTGCTGGTAGAGCAGTCCCAATACGATCCCCAGCACGACCCTGGGTATGAACCCGAAATAAGAGAAATGAACCGCACTGAAGACCAGGGCGGTGATGATGACCGATGTCCACAACCTGCCGGTCATACCGAAGATGATTCGCTGCATACCGCCCCGGAAGAAAGTCTCTTCAAAGATGGCAGGACCGAGGGCCATCACCAGCAACGAAAAGAGATAGTCACCCCAGCCATTCATCCGCGTCATGACCTTTACCTGACGTTCGTAGGCGTCCTCCATGCTTTGGAAAACAGCTTCCATACCGGATGGAACGGGGATCATTTCATTGAGATCTGAGAGCATGCCCACGACAGGAATGCTCAGCGCCATCAATCCCATCGCCATCAGAACCACCCGTACATCGGCCAGTCGGTTATAGCCCAGCCAGGAAAACGGACGGCGATCGAGGATACGGGCTGTGGCCAGCGCAGGGAGGAAAAAGATGAAAAAGGTACTGGCCAGTTGCAGGATACGAATGGGGTTGACATAGGCCTGATCGGTCAAACCTGTCTGCATGGAAGATGCCGGCTGTCCGGTGAGTAAGGGCCAAAGCGCCAGGGCGACACCTCCGCCTAACACGAATCCTGTCAGCAGCAGTCCCATAAGGATCAGAAATGCGGCCGAAAAAGTGACCCCCCCACGAGGTCCGGGTGCCTGGAGCATGATCGGATGGTTTGCGCTAAAATTAAGACGACGCATCAACGTCGCCAACTTTGTATTTTTGCATCCTTCCCATGCCAAAGATCGGTAACATATCCCTGCCTGATTTCCCGCTGCTGCTCGCTCCTATGGAGGATGTAAGTGACCCGCCTTTCCGTGCCGTCTGTAAGACACATGGCGCAGACCTGATGTTTTCGGAATTCATCAGTTCCGAAGGCCTCATCCGCGATGCCATCAAGAGCCGGCAGAAGCTGGATATCTTCGAAGAAGAACGACCCGTAGGGATTCAGATCTTTGGAGGCGATGAAGAGGCCATGGCAATGAGCGCCCGGATCGTAGAAACCGTCAACCCCGACCTGCTCGACATCAACTTCGGGTGTCCGGTGAAAAAAGTGGTCAGTAAGGGTGCCGGTGCCGCCGTGCTGAAAGACATCGATCTCATGGTGCGGCTGACCCGTGCGGTCGTGCGCTCCACCTCCCTGCCTGTCACCATCAAAACAAGGCTCGGATGGGATCACGAAAACATAAACATCGTTGAAGTGGCTGAACGCATGCAGGACGTGGGCGTCCAGGCCATCTCCATACATGCGCGCACACGCAGCCAGCTTTACAAGGGCGATGCAGACTGGAGCTGGATCGCACGTGTGAAGGAAAATGCACGGTTAAGCATACCTGTTTTCGGAAACGGCGACATCGACTCCCCAGAAAAGGCCGTATTGTATCGCAATCGTTACGGAGTGGACGGCATCATGATCGGACGTGCCGCCATTGGGTACCCCTGGATCTTTCGCGAGATCAAGGCCTACATGCAGGACGGAACCGTGCTGCCACCGGCCACGATCGAAGAACGAATTGAGGTCGTCACTGCACATCTGCGCGGCAGCGTCAGCTGGAAGGGACTGGTGCCGGGCATCAACGAAATGCGCAGGCATTACGCAAACTACCTGAAAGGACTCCCGAACATCCGGGAATACAGACAGAAACTGGTGACCGCACAAACGGTCGAAGGAGTGGAGGAAATTCTGGAAGACCTTCGGAGAAGATATGAAGGCTTCACGCCGGAACGGCGGGTGGTGGACATGGAAGGGATGTCCTGTGCCTGCGACTGAGCGCAGCGTGGTATGGGAATAAGAAAAGTTCAGAAATCAGGGACCAGTGGGCTTTAGAGCATATTCAGCTGGGTGCGTATGAGTGCCTTGGTGGCCACCCACGCCTTGGCGTAGTTCGGAATGCGAATACGCTCTTCCATGATCCGATCAGGGCGGATACTGCGGATCTTGCGGAACAAGCTCAGGTAATATTTATAGGCCAGGTACACTCCGAAACGCGCTTTGAGTGGCAGTCTGACGATGCCTTCGTAGGCGTGGCGAAAATCACGCTCGATATCCTCTTCAATTTCACGTTTCTTATCGTCTGTGAAGGCGCGGAAGTCTACGCCAGGAAAATATACTCGCTCCAGGTCCTGGTAATCGGCCCGAAGATCCCTGAGGAAATTGACCTTTTGAAAGGCCGCACCCAAAGAGCGGGCATACGGCTTGAGTTTTTCATATTCGCCGGCATCTCCGTCACAGAACACGTAAAGACACATCAACCCGACCACTTCGGCACTGCCATAGATATAAGTCTCATAACCGGCACGGTCATAATCCCGTTTTTCCAGATCGAACTCCATGCTCCTGAAAAAAGCCTCGATCAGTTCATGATCGATATTGTAGCGGTTGACGGTCAGCTGGAAGCTGTGCAAGATGGGATTGAGGCTGATGCCCCGCTCGATCGATGCGTAGGTTTCGGCCTTGAATTCGCTCAGCAGCGAAGCCTTGTCGTGCTCGTGAAAAGTATCCACGATCTCGTCCGCGAAACGAACAAAGCCGTAAATATTGTAGATGGGCGTCCGGATTTCCGAATTCAGCAGCCGGATCGCACTGCTGAACGACGTACTGTAGCGCTCTGTGGTGAGCCTGCTGCATGCCTGGCTGACGTCATGGAAAATGCGGATCATATCTCTGAATTGTATTGAAGGTAGTATAATGGTTTCAACACGCGTGATAAATCATGTTCAGGGCATTTGTTATTCCCTGTTCAGTGATAACCAATCACGCCTGAAAATGTTTGACAGCCTGCCCCGCCACAACCTCTCCACTGATCAGGCTGGGAGGTACACCCGGACCCGGCACCGTCAACTGCCCGGTGTAGAACAGGTTCTTCACCTTTGAACTCCGGCAGGAGGGTTTCAGATGTGCCGTCTGCAGCAGGGTGTTCGCCAGTCCGTAAGCATTTCCCTTGAAGGCATTGTAGTCCTCAATGAAATCCCGGTGACAGTAAGATCGCTTGTATCGGATGTGTTTCCTGATATCGGTACCGGCATACTGCATGAGCCGATCCGCCATCATGTCGAAGTACTTCTCACGCACGTCCTCCGTATCCCCTTCGAGGCCCGCCGCAAGCGGGATCAGGAAAAACAGGTTCTCACATCCTTCCGGGGCAACCGACTGATCTGTTACACTCGAAGCACATAAGTAGAACAGGGGCTTTTCCGGCCACTGTTTCGTGATATAGATGTCACGTGCATGCGGATCGAATGGTTCATCAAAAAAGAGCATATGATGTGGTATATCCGGGATCCTGGTATCCAGGCCCACATAATACAACAGAGAACCCGGTGCCATGACCCGACGATCCCACCATGCTTCTGAATGACTCCTGTATTCGGCAGGGAGGAGATGCTGTTCGACATGATGATAATCGGCGCCGCCAATGATCACATCGGCTTCGAAACGTTGACCATCATCAGTCACCACACAACGAGCCACCCCCGATTCCACTTCGATATTTTTCACATTTTGGCCAAAATGGAATGTTACGCCCAATTCGGTTGCGAGCCGGTGCATGCCCTCCACGATAGAATACATACCACCCTTCGGATACCAGGTACCGAGCTTGATATCAGCATAGTTCATCAGGCTGTACAGGGCCGGTGTATCCTGCGGCCTGGCACCCAGGAAAATGACCGGAAACTCCATGAGCTGCCGGATCTTGGGGTGTTTAAAATGCTTTCCGACATGACTCTTGATCGAATTGAATACGTCCAGCCGGAAGATGCCCCGGATCAATTCGGGGTCTATGAGTTCTCCGAGCGACTGCCCGGGTTTGAATACGAGTTTGTTGATACCCACCCGGTATTTGTATTCAGCTTCCCGCATGAAATCATCCAGACGGGCAGCAGCTCCGGGTTCCAGGCTTTCGAGCAGCTCGCACAGCTCCTCGTAAGAGGCAGGGATATCCATCGGACCATCGTTCCAGTATATCCTGTATGAAGGATCCAGCCGGATAAGTTCATAGTAATCGGATACTTTACGGCCGAACTGCGCGAAATAGCGCTCGAATACATCGGGCATCCAGTACCAGGAGGGGCCCATGTCGAAGGTGAATCCATCTGAACTGAACTGACGGGCCCTACCTCCGGGGATGTCATGCTTTTCCAGGACCTTAACCTGCCAGCCCTCGCGTGCCATGAAAGAGGCGGCCGACATGCCTGCAAAGCCGCTTCCTATGACAATGGCTTTTTTTGACAATTGAAATAATTGAGAAATGATAGGTAGACTCCGGATCGCTATGCGGTCATCACTCAGAACCGGCTGATCTGTTCCTTCAGCAGTCTGCGGGCAAAGTGGATACGGCTCTTGATCGTACCGAGCGGCTCTCCAAGCGCATCAGCGATCTCATGATATTTGTACCCCTCGAAATACAACATGAATGGCTGTTTGAAGATCTCCGGGAGGTTGTGCACCGCCGCACGGATGTCCTTCAGCCGAAGATTGCTCTCGGCGCCATTATCGATCGTGGACTGATTGTAATTGATCAGGAAGTCGTTCGGCGTGCTGTCGAAGATCGTATTCTGCTTCGCCTTGCGACGGTAATTGTTGATGAAGATATTGCGCATGATCGTGTAGAGCCAGGCCTTGATATTGGTCCCCACACTATACTTGTCATGATTGGCCAATGCCCGGAACATCGTCTCCTGAAGGAGATCCTTCGCCGATTCCTGATCCTTGGTGAGCGTAACGGCAAAAGGCTTCAGGAACTCGGTGTTCTGAAGCAGCAGCTGGTTGAACTCTTTAGTGGACATGCCTTTTTGTTTATTTTTTACAATTTAAAACTAAACAAAATCCGGCTAACTAGATCAATTTTTGTTTAATTATTTTGTTAAAATGTAAAACAGAGCGATCGGGCATAGGTTT
The DNA here is from genome assembly GCA_947463755.1 of Chitinophagaceae bacterium. Classification (GTDB taxonomy): domain Bacteria; phylum Bacteroidota; class Bacteroidia; order Chitinophagales; family Chitinophagaceae; genus Pollutibacter. Next base: position 810 of record CANHUK010000064.1, on the reverse strand, counting down.
CCAGCTGACGATCAGGACCTAATAGGGGATTCAGGCCAGGGAGCCGATAAACTCTGTGACCTCCTGGAGGGAGCGCTTGAAATGGATGCCGGAGGGGATCTTCTTCTCGTAGGTGTGGGCCAGTCGACCCGAGATGAGGAAGGGGACATTATCGAACTTGCGGACCGCATTATTGATGAAGCGGTCGAAGTTGAACCCGTGGGATACCGAGGTGAGATGGGTGAACAGGAAGTCGGGTTTCAGCTCCCTGATCACATACTGAACATCATCGATGGGAACATTGGCGCCCAGGTAAAGGACCCTGACGCCACGTGTCTTGAGAAGATAGTATACGAAGAGTAGTCCAAGTTCGTGGTATTCGCCTTCAGGCAGAAACAACAGGCCGGTCTTCTCCAGACTGAGGAGGGACTTAGCGGAGTCGATGGCAACGATCATCTTTTGGCGGATGATGTTTGACATCAGGTGCTCCTGGGCGGGGATGATGTGCCCGGTCATCCAGAGGACACCGATCCGTTCCATGAAGGGGAAGATGATCTGGTTGATCGTCTTTTCGATGCCCCGGTGCTTGATGTAGTCCGACAAGCTGGCTTCGAAGGACTCCGTGTCCATGTCGACCATGGTCTGGATCAGATCGTTGATGACCCTTTCCTGTTGAGCCAGGGCGTTATTGAGGGTGAAGATCTTTTCATTGATCTCTGGCTCCGACATCCTGTCAATATGGGAAATTTTGTATCCGTACTTATTGAGAAGGGCGATGTTGAGGATCTTCTTCAGCTCCTCGTTGGTGTAGTAGCGGATATTGGTGTTCGT
>CANHUK010000063.1 GCA_947463755.1 Chitinophagaceae bacterium | reverse complement strand
TAAAATTATATCCATGAATCTCTTTTATCAGCTTTCAGATCGGCACATAACACAAGGGTCAGTGTTCAAAGATTCGTTGTCGATTCGATATAGGGTACTTGACACTTAAGTTCTGCATAGTTAACGAGTTTTTGGGAAACTTTAGTATTCAGTGCATAAATAATTGAAGAAGTGAAAAATACGCGACGTCAAACCTGCCCGGACACGAGCCCGCGCATCGATAAAAAACGCTAATTTCGCACCCATTCAAACCCGAACGACAACCATGGCTACACTCCGCGATATATCGAGTCAGGTCAGAAGAGACATCCTCAGAATGGTGCATGCCGTACAGAGTGGCCACCCGGGCGGCTCGCTGGGCTGCGCTGATCTCCTGACGGCGCTTTATTTCAAGGTCATGAAACATGACCCGGCCTTCAGCATGGAAGGCAAAGGGGAGGATCTCTTTGTATTGTCCAATGGCCATATTTCCCCGCTCCTCTATTCCGTCCTGGCCCGTTCCGGATACTTCGATGTCAGCGAGCTGTCCACCTTCCGGAAGATCGACAGCCGACTGCAGGGACATCCCACTACCCATGAACACCTGCCGGGCGTTCGTATTGCCTCCGGATCCCTCGGACAGGGCATGAGCGTTGCCGCAGGCATGGCCCTGGCCAAGAAGATGGATGGCGACGACAGGTTCGTGTACTCCCTGCATGGGGATGGTGAGCTACAGGAAGGACAGATCTGGGAGGCCGTGCTGTTTGCCGCCCATCACCGGTTGGATAACCTCGTTTCCATTGTCGACTGGAACGGACAGCAGATCGACGGACCTACAGCCAAGGTGATGAACCTGGGCGACCTGGGCGCTAAATTCTCCGCCTTCGGATGGGAGGTCATGGAAATGCAGGGTAACGACATGGATGATGTGGTGAAGGTGCTCGAGCAAGCCCGCGGCAGCCTCGGACAAGGTAAACCCGTGGTCATCCTCATGCACACCCTGATGGGAAAGGGCGTTGACTTCATGGAAAACGATCATAACTGGCACGGAGTGGCTCCAAGCAACGACCAGCTCGCCACTGCACTGGCTCAACTCCCCGAAACGCTGGGCGACTACTGATCCTTTGTCAATTCCTCAGCGTGAAGGCCTGCGCAGCCGCACGGCGGGCCGGAAACCAGGATGCCGCCAGCCCGATGCACAGGACCGTAGCTGCCACCAGGAGGAAGTCGCCGGGGATCATACGCACAGGGTAGTGATCGATCAGGAATGTCTGCCCCTGCAACGGAACCAGTCCATAACGCTGTTGCAGACTGAGTAGCAGAAAGGCCGCCGAGATACCAAGGATGAGCCCGATGGCGGCCAGCAGGAGCCCCTCTGAAAGAAAGATCCTTCGGATCAGCGACTCATCGGCGCCCATGGCCTTCAAAACCTGGATATCCCGCCGTTTCTCCAGGACCAGCATACTCAGGGCTCCGATCATGTTGAAGGCAGCCACCAGCAGGATCAGGGAGAAGATGGCATAGATCGCCCATTTTTCCATACGGATCGTCGAGTATAGCGTGCGATTCTGCTCATACTTATCCAGCACGGTAGCTGCCGGCCCCAGCATGGACTGCAGGGCCCGCCGAACTTCCTTTAAGCTGCCCTGGTCTGTCAGCGACAGCTCAATGGCCGTGCATTCGTCCGGCCCGTAACCCAGTTGAGCCCGGAGGTACTCCATATCCGTGAACACATATTTATTATCAAATTCCGGCTGTACGGCGAAACTGCCCGAGGGAAAGACCTCTCCCTGGCTGAGTGCACTGAGGGGATCTGCCAGGTCCGTTCCTCCCTTTCGTGGAAGATAGATCGTCACAGGCATCAGGCTTCTATCCGACAATACACCAATGGCATTCTCCACGCCGATCCCGAGTACGGCGCGAGGCCTGTCAGCAATCCCCGTCTCAAACCGGCCACGCACCACACGATCGGATACGCCGGCCACTTTGACGTAGCCGGGTTCCACGCCCTTCATTTGGACGATGGTCTGGTATTCACCGAGCTGCATGACCGCCTTTTCCTCCACCACAACAGATACGGCACGAACGCCCGGCAGGGCACGGATCTTCCGGATGACCAGGGGATCGGCGACGAGGATGCGGCCTTTAGAAGCCTCTACCCTGACATCGGTATAAAAGGAGGCATACATTGAACGTACCAGGCCCTCGAATCCATTGAAAGCGCTGAGGATGATGATAAGGGAGGCCGTGCCCACCAGGATGGCGGCTACACTCACCCAGGCGATGACATTAATGGCCTGCGTCGACTTGCGCGCACGGAAATATCTCCATGCGAATCGGAAATGCATGGCGTTCAGGGGGTTTTGCCTTCTTGGATCTGACGGAAGACCTCCTCCATCCGAAAGACATGGTCGAGGGTTTCGTCCCGAAAATATCGCAGTTCCGGGATCCTCCTCAGCTGATGCTTGACGCGCAATGCCAGTTCCCGCTTCACCTCGAAATTGCGGACCTCGATCTGGTGGAATGCCTTGTCGGGGTCCGGGATCTTGAACAGGCTCAGGTAGATCCTGGCCTCGAGCAGGTCCGGTGTCACCTTGACCGCAGAAATGGACACCATGCCCCCATCGATCATGTTCAGTCCGAGTCGCTGGAAGATATCATTCATCTCCTCCATGATGACGCCTGCCACCTGTTTCTGTCGTTTTCCTTCCTGCATGGTATTCCGGTTGAAGGCATCAAAATTAACTACTTTTGACCCTAATCCCCGAAAATCAGCGAATCCTTCATGAAGAGCTTGCGGATCATCTTCCGTTACATCAGAAACTATCCCGGTCTCGTTGGCGTCTACTTCGTCCTCAACCTGCTCTCGGCCTTCTTTTCGACCCTGTCGCTCACACTCCTCTCCCCATTCCTCGCCCTGATCTTCCAGATCGATTATGGTGGAAAGAACGGCTCCGGGCTCGGATTCGGCCGTCTGACGGATAGCCTGCAGGAGATGTTGACTTCAGGCATGGCCACCACCGAGGGGCGGATCCGGGCCCTGGGATTCATCTGCGTCATCCTGGTCATGGCCATTCTGCTGAAAAATACCTTCCTCTACCTGTCGATGTTCACGCTGGCGCCGATCCGGAACCGGATCCTGAACGATATGCGCTCAGATATGTTCCGGAAGATCCTGCAATTACCGATCGGCTTCTTCAGCGAACAACGAAAAGGAGAGATCATGAGCCGGCTGACCAACGACCTGCAGGATGTCGAATTTTCCACCATCAGTTTCCTGGAAACCTTCTTCCGGGAGCCGATCGTGATCAGTTTCTATCTCTTTGCCATGGTCAGGCTGAGCCCGGAACTATCATTGTTCCTGTTGATCTTCCTGCCCGTCGCCGGCCTGGTGATCGGCCGCGTCGGGCGGTCACTAAAAAGGGTATCCACCCTTGTGCAGGAAAAACTGGGCGATATCCTCAGCACCATCGAGGAAACCCTGGGTGGGATGCGGGTCGTCAAAGCCTTCAATGCGGAAGATCACCAGCTCAATCGCTTCCAGACGGAAAACAGGTTGCTCTACGCGATCAAGAACAAGGCCAACAGACGCCGCGACCTGGCATCACCCGTCTCTGAAACCCTCGGCATCCTGGCCGTCTGCTGCGTACTTTATTATGGCGGACGACTGGTACTGACCGGATCCTTTTCGCTCAACGCCACGGATTTCCTGACCTATATCGCCATCTTCACCCAGGTGATCAACCCGCTGAAATCGCTGAGCTCCGCCTCCTATAACATCCGGAAGGGCGCCGCCAGCATCGAACGGATCGAGTCGCTCATCGAGGCCCCGGAACAGATCCGGGAACCTGAAAAACCAGTCAGGATCGATGCCTTCTCCACATCCATCGAATTCCGGAACGCGGGATTCTCTTATGGTGACACACCCATCTTACAAGATATCGACCTCAGCATCGCCAAGGGACGGACCATCGCACTCGTCGGCTCCTCCGGCGCCGGCAAGTCAACCCTCGCCGATCTGTTGCCCAGGTTCCATGACCTGAGCACCGGATCCCTGCTGATCGACGGCATCGACATCAGACAATTCGCCATCCGCGACCTCCGTAACCTGATGGGTATCGTCACCCAGGAGCCACTGCTTTTCAATGATACCATTGCCGCCAATATCGCCCTCGGCAAACCGGATGCGACGATGGAGGAGATCGAACAGGCCGCCCGCATCGCCAACGCCCACGAATTCATCATCCGAAAAGAAAACGGATATCTTTCCAATACCGGCGACAGGGGTTCCAAACTCAGCGGAGGCGAAAAACAACGGATCACCATCGCGCGTGCCGTACTTAAGAACCCACCGATCCTGATCCTGGATGAAGCCACTTCCTCGCTGGACACCGAAAGCGAAAAACTCGTACAAGACGCCATCAACCGGCTCATGAAAGACCGCACCAGCCTCGTCATTGCCCACCGGCTCTCCACCGTACGCCATGCCGATGAGATCATCGTTTTGCAGAAGGGCCGCATCGTGGAACGCGGAAAACACGACGAACTGATCGGGCAGGCTGGCCTCTACCGAAAACTGGTGGAGATGCAGGAGGTCAAATAAAAAAGGATGCCGGTGAAGATCTCACCGGCATCCCTGCTATATCGTACGTATGGATCGGGCTGTTATGCACCGGGACCTTTGACCATACCCAGCTTGGCCTCCATCGTCAGCGTTGCGTGAGGAACGGCGCGGAGCCTGGCCTTGTCGATCAGCTTGCCGGACATACGGCATACACCATAGGTCTTGTTCTCAATGCGTACCAGGGCATTCTCCAGCTTCTCGATGAAATCATGCGTACGGCTGGCCATCTGGCTCATCTGTTCGCGCTCCATGCTCAAACTTCCGTCTTCCATCGTCATGTACCGGCTGTCGGAATCCTCTCCGCTCATGGCATCCTTCCGGGTGATCATCCCGTGCAAATAAGCGATCTCCTTGCGAGCCGTCTCCAGCTTGCGGGTGATGAGTTCCTTAAATTCCTGCAGTTCGGCATCACTATATCTCAGCGTAGGGCCCATGAGTTCCTGGGCGGGCTGGTCAAGCACAGACCGGGTGAATTCAGGTTCGTATTTGCGAGAGGCCGTTGTGGTGATCTTGGGCACGGAAACAGGCTTTTGGGTCTTTGAGGTCTCCTGCTGTGCCTTAGCTGCCTTTCGCAGTTCGGCTTGTTTCAGGGCCTGGCTCTGGATCGCAGCCTGCTTGCTTTCGGGGGCGGTACTCGCGATGATCGGTTCTGGTTCCGGCTTCTCCACCGCTGCGGGCTTCGGAGCGGGCGCCTTGCCTGCGGCAGGCTTGGCGGCGGGCTTCGCCGTCGCGGCGGGCTTGGCGGCGGGCTTCGCCGGCGCGGCGGGCTTGGCGGGTGCCTTCTTTTCGGCAGCCGGAGCCACTTTGGTGACCGGTTTGGGAGGCTCGGGTGCCTTGTCAATGGCTTGCTCCGGCTTCGGAGCAGGAGCGGCCTTCTTGGCTGCCGGAGCCTTGGGGGCCGGTGCCGGATCAGGTGCGGCAGCCTTCACGGCAGCCGGCTTCTCCGTCTTGGCGGCGGCGGGCGCGGGTTTAGACGCGGGTACTGACTTGGCTGCAGGCGCAGATTTTGCCACAGGGGCGGTCTTCGCTGCAGGAGCCTTGGCAGGCGCCTTCTCTTTCACAGCCGGCTCGGCAGCCTTCGTTTCAGCCTTAACGGCCGGTTTGGCTGACGATTTCGCAGGGACCGGCTTTGAAGCCTTCTCTTCGGCTTGTGCAGCGGGTGCTTTCTTCTTTGTAGGCATGATTTACCCTTTTTTAATGACCTGTACCTTCAGGGGGATTTCATTCACCTCGACATCTGTTCCGTCTGACAGATTGGCATCAAACTCCAGTCCGTCCGCCAGGATTTCCGCGCAAATATAATCCTTATATTTTGTGATGGTGGAAGTCAGATTTTCCACATAAGATAAATTCACGTGAATTCGGTCCGTCAACTCCAATCCGCTGTCCTTCCTGATCTTCTGGATGCGGTTGACCAGCTCCCTGGCGTTGCCCTCCAACTCGAGCTCCTCCGTCACCTGGATATCCAGTGCCACGGTGAGCCCCCCCTTGGTTGCCACCATCCAGCCGGGGACATCTTCGCTCTGTATGTCCACTTCAGCAGACAGGATCTCCACCGCTTCACCATCGGCCACCAGGCCGATGCGACCTGAAGACTCCAATGAACGTATTTCCTCCTGCGTCAATTGTCCAAGCAATGTGGAAACTGCCTTCATACGGCCTCCCAGTTTCTTTCCAAGGATGACGAAATTGGGCTTTACCCGCTTTCGGATGAAATCGTTGTCGCCGGACAGGTATTCGATCTCCTTAATATTGACCTCTGCCCTGATGAGTTCCTCGACCTGCCCGAGCCTGCGACGCATGTCGGCATCCAGGATAGGGATCAGTGCCTTTTGGAGTGGCTGACGCACACGGATGTTCACCCGCTTCCGGATGGACAGCATGAGGGAGCAGGCATCCTGTGCCAGTCGCATCCGCTCCTCCAGGTCCGGATCCATCGCCGCCGGATCCGCCACCGGGAACAGCGCGTGGTGCACGGAAACGGCAGAAGACCGACCGGTCACGACATTCAGATTCCTGAAAAGAGCATCGGAGAAGAAGGGCGAAACAGGCGCCATCAATCGCACCAGGGTTTCAAGGCACTCGTATAGCGTTTGGTAGGCACTGATCTTGTCCTGTTCGTATTCACCTTTCCAAAAACGGCGACGGGAGAGTCGGACATACCAGTTGCTGAGCTGTCCGTCCACGAAATCTTCCATCGCCCGGCCTGCCAGGGTAGGTTCGTAGTCATCCATGTGTTGACGGACCCTGCCGATCAGGGAATGTAGGCTCGAGAGGATCCATCGATCGATCTCGGGCCTTTCGACGTATGGAATGGAGGCCTCACGATACGCGAAACCGTCCACATTGGCATAGAGCGCGAAAAACTGATAGGTATTGAACAGCGTGCCGAAGAACTTCCGCTGTACCTCCCGGATACCCTCGACATCGAACTTCAGATTATCCCAGGGTGACGCATTCGTGATCAGATACCAGCGCGTGGCATCCGCCCCGAATTTTCCAATGGTATCGAAAGGATCCACCACGTTGCCGAGCCGCTTGCTCATCTTATTGCCATGCTTGTCCAGCACCAGCCCGTTCGAGACCACCGTCCGGTAAGCGACGCTGTCGAACAGCAGAACGCCCAGCGCATGCAAGGTATAGAACCAACCCCTTGTCTGATCCACGCCCTCGGCGATGAAATCCGCCGGGAAGGCCTCAGCCGGACGACCATCCACAGGGTCTACCATCGATGCGTTTTCGAAAGGATAATGCCATTGGGCGTAGGGCATGGCCCCACTGTCGAACCAGACATCCACGAGGTCGGGCACGCGGCGCATGGGCCGGCCCTGCGGACTCAGCAGAATGATCTCGTCCACGAATGGTTTGTGCAGATCCCTGACACCCTCCTCCAGGAAGCGGGCGTTGACATCACCGCCCAGGACTGCGGCGGCACTGCGTATACCGGATTCCAGCTCACTGATCGAACCTATGCAGACCTC
>CANHUK010000062.1 GCA_947463755.1 Chitinophagaceae bacterium | reverse complement strand
GCCGTAGGGATGAAACAATGGTGCCCAGGCAGACACCTTACGGAATTGCTCAGGGGTACCGGACACACCGAAGCCCCTGGGCGTGAAGCCGCCTGCATCGCTCTCCAGCGCAAATACATATTTTCTGCCGGCATCTTTTTTAGCAGCTTCGGCATAAGCGAGTCCTCCCCTCAGTCCGTTTTCCTCATTCATGAACATGACGGCCCGAATGGTGCGCTTGGGTCGGATCCCTAATGCCTTCATCACCCGGATCACCTCGATGCTTTGGACACAGCCGCTGCCATCATCATGCGCACCTTCTGCCAGGTCCCAGCTATCCAGATGTCCGCCTACGGTGATGATCTCGTCGGGTAGTTCGCTGCCCCTCAGTTCGCCCACGACATTGAACGATGGAACATCCTCCATCATCTGCGCATTGCTTTTGAACCAGAAAGAGCGGACATCCCCTTCCCGGATCTGTGCGCTCAACATCTCCGCATCCCGGGTGCTGATGGCCACGGCCGGCAGTTTGGGAAAGGAATCGTTATACCGCATGGCACCGGTGTGCGGGTGGTCGTCCACATTCGATGCCAGGGATCGGATGACCACGCCGGCAGCACCATACTTCGCGGCCTGGGATGGACCGTTGCTTCGATAGGTACCTGCCTGCCCATAGGCCCGGAAGGTCTGCACCAGCGTGGGATCCATCGGATGATTGAAGAACACGATGCGCCCCTGGATGCCGTTGCGCCCAAGCCTTTCGAGTTCCGCAAAGTCATGTACCTCCACCAGTGGTCCCTTCACGCCCTCCTTCGGTGTCCCTACAGTATTACCCAGGGCCACGACCCTTATGGGTTGCCGCTTACCACCCGCCAGGGTGACATAGGCCTCCTCCTTCGGTCCCCGAACCCAGCGGGGTACCATACAGGGTTGCAGGAAAACAGTATCTGCCCCGGCCTCCCGAAGCATGCGTGCCGTTTCTACGATCGCTTTCTCTGCACCCGGGGAACCGGACAGTCGCGGACCGACCTGCTTGCACAATACCCTTAGATTATCATAGGCCTTCCCATTGCGCAGGATCTCGTCCGAGATGCGCCGGATGACCACAGAATCGAAGTTTGACTGAGCCGCCGCGGGCAGGGCCGCCAGCAACATCCACAGCCCGGGCAGGGCATGCCTGAATGATCGCATGATGAATGATTTTGAATGACTACCTGATGATGATGTCCGTCATCGATATGATGCTGTCAACCACATACCGGCTGTAGCCACGCCAGGGCAGGGCCCCATTGTACTCCCGGTAGTGCAGATTGAAGAGTTTGCCGTCGTTCGACATCAATGTGCGGGCGATCCGCTCATCCTCTACAGAGAAATCGAAGTCGAAGGACTGCACCGTGTTTGGCGTCCTGGATCGAAAACCCGACTGTATGAGTTTTCCTTCATATGTTTTGAAAATGTACCCCTTACGTACCATGTAGTTCAGCTCGCCCGACTTGGATCCTTCGCCAAACACAAAATGAAATTTCCACCAATACCAACCCGCACCCAGGAGCAACAAGGCCAGCAAGAAAATGATGAAAGCGCGCATAATCCGAATTTGATGGAATTTACCGATTTTCTGCGAAATGGCCTAACGATATCGTCACATGCCGATCGTTGCATAAAGACTACCTTTGCAGACTTATCATTCATCAATCGGCGGCCATGAACATCGGGATCGTTTGTTATCCGACTTTCGGAGGCAGTGGAGTACTGGCGACGGAACTGGGCAAAGCCTTGGCCGACAAGGGCCACAACATCCACTTCATCACCTATCAGCAGCCGGTGCGCCTGACGGGCTTCAGCACGAATATTTTTTATCACGAGGTCCATGTGCCGACCTATCCCCTGTTCGACTTTCCTCCCTACGAAACGGCACTGGCGAGTGCCATGGTGGATGTGATCCGCAATAACCACCTCGACCTGTTGCATGTACACTATGCCATTCCGCATGCCGCGGCGGCCTACATGGCAAAAAAGATCCTGGAAGAAGAGGGCCTCAGCATCCCGGTCATCACCACCCTGCACGGCACCGATATCACCCTGGTCGGAAAGGACAAGACCTATGCCCCGGTAGTCACCTTCTCCATCAACCAGAGCGATGCCATCACGGCCGTGTCGGACAATCTCCGCAGCGAAACCTACGCCAATTTCAAAATACATAAGGAGATCTCCGTCATCCACAATTTCGTGGATACCGCCAGGTTCAGCAAGAAGCCCATCGAGGCATTCCGAAAAGTGATCGCCCCCCACGGCGAGCGGGTCGTCCTGCATGCCTCCAATTTCAGAAAGATCAAGCGTATCAGCGATGTGATCCGCATTTTCGCCGAGATCCGCCGCGCGATGCCCGCCAAGCTGCTGCTGGTCGGCGACGGACCTGAGCGTCCGATGGCCGAGGACCTGTGCCGTCAGCTGGAGCTGTGTGATGATGTGCGCATGCTCGGAAAGCAGCAGGACATGGAAGATATTTTCGCCGTGAGCGATCTCTTTCTCCTGCCATCAGAATACGAGAGTTTCGGTCTGGCCGCCCTGGAGGCGATGGCAGCGGGGGTTCCGGTCGTAGCATCCGAAGTCGGAGGACTTCCGGAGATCATCACCCAGGGAGTGAATGGATACATGGGGCCCGTAGGAGACGTGGATGATATGGGGCGCAAAGCCATCCGGATCCTGTCCGACGACGCCACACTGGCGGCCTTCCGCATAGAAGCGGGCCTGCAGGCACAGCGATTCGACATCTCCAGCATCGTGCCTCAATACGAAGCGCTCTATGACCGATGCCTGGCCAATGCCAGGGGCTGATCATCAGACATCACCTCGACTTCAGCCAGCCTTGCGGGTCAACGAAGGTGCTCTCGTTGTTGACCACGAACATGATCTCCCCGTCACCGTCGTCGTTCACCCCGGCCTTTCCGATGACCTGGCCCATATACACCTGTGATCCCTTGGAGACGGAAGCGGAAGAAAGATTGTAGTACGTCGTGAAATACTTACCATGCTGGATGGTAACGGCCATGCTGCCCGCCACATCGAACACGGATTTCACCACCCCTTCGAATACGGATTTTACAGCGGCCCCCTGCTGTGTCGCAATGGTGATACCGATATTCTCTTCAAAAAGTGTGGTTCCTTCGATCGGGCGACGACCGAAGCCGGACGTTACCATCGCGGCATCCACCGGCCAGGGCAGATTGCGGCGGTTGTTCTCAAATCCGACCGAAACCCGTGTCACTTCCGGCGTGCTTTCGAGTACGGCTTCCCGACGGGCGGGAGCGGCAGGTTTGGCCGTTGCCGCGGATGCAGCGGGGGCAGAAGGTGTACCAGACGGTTTAGTGGCCGCATTGGCTTCCTCGAGGCGACGTGCGGCATCTGCCTTCCTGCGTTCATCCGCCGCCTTCTGTATCTCGCGGCGTACGACCGCCGCGATGGCCGCCTGCAGGTCCCTGTCTAGTTTCCGCTTGGCCGTCAACTCCTTGGACAATTCCTTCTCACGTGCCTTCAGCTTATTCACGAAGCCCGCCTTCTCCCGTTTTTCATCTTCCAGCATCTTCTTCTGCAGATTCTGCTCTTCCAGGGTCCGGCTTTTCTGCACTTTGTTCTCGGAGAGCTGACGGATGCGGACGCTGAGCTCCTCGCGCGTCCGGCGAATGCTGGCCACCTGATCTTCGCGGTACTGACGATAACTTTTCAGGTAGGCAGCACGCTTGACTGCATCATTGAAGCTGGAGGATGTGAAGATGAAATTGAGCATGTCGTAACTGCTCCGGTTCTTGTACGCGTATTCGATGGTGCGGGCGTACTGCGAACGCAGGGTATCCAGCTGCTTTTGCAGCCGGTAGATCTCCCGGTTGTTCGCGAAGATCGAATTGTCGATCAGGCGGACCTCCTGGTTGATATTTTCGATCACGGCATATCGCTTCCTGAGTTTTGACTGGATGAGATTGAGTTGGCCGATGCCCGCTTTCTTGTCTTTGCTGATGAGCTGCTGCTGCTGTTGCAGCTGGTCGATCTCCGACTGGATCTGCCGGCGTTTGCGCTCCAGCTCATCCTTCGACTGGCCGGTGACCATCGCCAGCGAGGTACAGAAGAACAAAAAGGTGATCAACGGACGAATGAATACCTGCATGCCTGACACTTTGTATGTTGAACCGGCTAAAACCGCGCCAAAGTAGATCTCCGCGGTGTATCCGGCTGTTAAAGCTATTTCAATTTATAGTTTCTGGGGATGGAGAAGGGATAGGACTGTGGCGTATCGAACTCCACCTGACGGAATTCCAGCTTCAGGTCGACTGTCTGCTGATCCGACAACCGGATACGCCTGATGTTCGAAAAGCGCCTGCCGGTGATGTCTGCATAGGCCTCATAATCAAGGTTCGCCGATCTTTTCCGAAGCGGATCCGCATCTTCCAGCCGGCTGGCATTCAGGCTCAGGCCGGGCAGCAGAAATTGGGCGAGATGACGAAACCGATCTCCCGACAGGAACATCGATACGATTCCGGACGCTTCGCGATAAGACTGCAATTCGCCGTCCATGTAAAGTGGATTACCGGCGATGAGCTGCTGAAGGGTGGCGAAATCGAAGGGCAGTTGTGTGATCTGCTGAAGATCGGCAACCGTAGCGTACTTGATGGTCTTTTCGAGCTTGTCCATGATCATGACACTGTCAGGTCGAATGAGCACGCGAAAGGCCTCAACGCCCAGGGCCGCTATGACGGAGACCCACACAATACTGTCGCGACGCATGCGGATGAACGCATTGAAATCCAGATTCTTGTCCTTTGTGTCCTTGTAATCCACCTTGACCCTGGCGGAGAATGTTTCAAAGTGGATGCGGTTGCTGTCGATCCGGGCCATTGCACCCCGGACGCGGCGGACAGAATCCTCCGTCAGCGAGTCTGTCCGTGAGGGGGCGGAGGGGGTGACAACGACCATCGTATCTTTCGGAGGCTCCGTCACCGGCAGGGGCTGCACGGATTTTCGGGCCGTATGGCAGGCTGTTGCCAGCAGAAAAAGGATAGAAAGCAGGTATGTTATCCTCATGTGTGGGCGTTGTTCGTCATTGAATCCCGGTATGGCCGAAACCTCCTGTGCTGCGTTCGGTCTCCGACAGCGTATCCACGCCCCTCCATTCGGCCCGCTCAACCCGTTGCACGACCAGCTGTGCGATCCGGTCTCCGTCGCGGATGACCTGCAGTTCTGCCGACAGGTTGACGAGGATGACACCCACCTCCCCGCGATAGTCGGCATCGATCGTGCCCGGCGTATTGAGGCAGGTGATCCCCTGTTTCAGTGCCAGTCCGCTGCGCGGACGCACCTGCACCTCATATCCTTGTGGTATCGCCAGGAAGAGCCCCGTCGGCACCAGGGCACGTTGCATCGGTGCGAGGCTGATGTCTGCGGTGAGATGAGCGCGGACATCCATACCGGATGAACCTTCCGTGGCATAGGCCGGCAGCGGGTGGGGTGATCTGTTGATGATATCGATGTTGACCGGCATGTTCGTCCTCATTGATGTTCAGCTTAGGCATCCCGTTCCAGCAATACGGAGGCGTAGGCGACCAGTCCCTCTTCCCGACCCACGAAGCCCATCTTTTCGGTCGTGGTGGCCTTGATGGACACCGCGTCTTCCTCCACCCCCAGGATGCGGGCAATGACCGCTGTCATGGCAGGGACGTGGGGCTTGATCTTCGGGGCCTCGAGGCAAAGGCTGCTGTCTACATTCACCACGCGGTAGCCCTTTGTGGCGATCAGGGATCGTGTGCGATCCAGCAGGATCTTGCTGTCGATGTCCTTGAAATCGGCACTCGTATCCGGGAAATGCACCCCGATATCTCCCATGGCCGCGGCGCCGAGCATGGCATCGCAGATGGCGTGCAACAGTACGTCGGCATCGCTGTGCCCCTTGGCGCCGAGATGGTGCGGGATCTTCACCCCGCCGAGCCACAGGTCACGCCCTTCCACAAGCTGATGGAAATCGATGCCGAATCCGATCCTGAACGCCATATATAATTTTTACAAAAATACGCCATGCGGATGACGTGCAAGCGTGGATCAAAGAAAGAAGGCCGCCTTTTGGGCGGCCTTGGATACGTTTGGTCCCGGAACTCACTCGTTGCCGTCCAGATCGAATACCAGACTGAAACGCATGGTATTGGAGAGTGGATTTCGGTTCACGCCGGTGCCGGAAGGAATGAGATATGAGAAATTGATACCAAAAACATTGTAACGGATGCCCGCACCCATGGAGAAATACTGGCGGTTGCCCTTGGTCTTATCTTCATAAAAATACCCAAGACGGAAAGCAAACTGGTCATTATACCAGTATTCCATGCCCGAGGAGAAGGAGAATTCCTTCAACTCTTCCGCGAAGCCGCCGGGTGCATCTCCGAATGAGCTGAACCAGCTGCCTACGACACCTTTACTCCGATAGCTCACCAGTCCGGCGGAATCACCGAGCGAGGGGGGCGTAGGCACCAGCATTTTGTGGATGTCGAGTCCGAAAGAGATCCGGTTGACTTCATTGACGACCCTGGTGTACACACCGCCGATCGCGAGGTTGGCAGGGATGAAATCCTTTGCCGCGGCATCATCGGTGTAGCCGATCTTGGCCCCCAGGTTGGTCATGGCCAGTCCAAGGCTCAGTCCGGAACCGTCAGCGTCAGGGCGCGTGTAATAGAGACCAAGGTCGCCGGCCACGGAAGTGCCTGCCTTGTATGAAACGCCGTTGACGGATGAGTTGCCCGCAAGGTTGGAGTTGATGTAACGGAGCGCGACGCCCAGGCTTAGCTCATCAGAGAGTTTTCGGGCATATCCCGCGTCAATGGCGAATTCGCGGGGGCGGACCATTTGCAGGTCATTCCCGAAATTGTCGGTGAACTGGATATTGCCCAGACTGAAGTATCTGAGGGATCCCGAGATCGATTGTTCTTCGTCGATCTTGTGAAATCCGGCAAGGGTGGTGAGATACACATCTGTCAGGCCGAGGTCCTTCAGCCAGGGAGTGTAGGTAAGGGCGATGCCACTCCTTCGGGACGAGAAGGGATATTTGGCCACATTGTAGAACTGTGAGTTGACATCCGGGAGGGTAGCGACCCCAAGGTCACCCATTCCGCCGGCACGCGCGTCGGGGGATATCCGCAGGAATGGCACCGCGGAGGTGACTACGTTGATCGGTTCTGTCTGTGCCGCCAATGTCATCGGACCGATGGCGAGTACCCCACCCACCAGGGTCCTCAGTAAGATAGATTGCATGAAAAAGTGTTTGCGATGAGAGGAAAGTGGGGTAGATGTCTATTCGATCAGGCGGGTTTATGATACAAGGTACGACAAAATGACGACTATCAGAACAAGAGGAGTTTTTCAATCTTTTCAGTCTGTTGTCCGTCTGGGGAAGCGACCCGCAGCCGGTAGATGTAGACGCCGCGGCCGAGGCGCCCTCCGACATCGTCGCGGCCATCCCATTCGATATCATCGGAGCGGTTCCCGTCTGTGGATATCCGCCGGTCGATCGTTCGGACGATCTTACCGGTGATGGTCATCACCTGAACGGTGACACGGAGTTCATCGCCGGGG
>CANHUK010000061.1 GCA_947463755.1 Chitinophagaceae bacterium | reverse complement strand
TTATTTCGAAAAGCTTCGAAATGAGGAGATCGCCGTCCTGCTCGAGGTATCGGTCAATACCGTCAAAACACAGAAAATGCGTGCCATCCGACTCCTGCGCATGCGCCTGGATCCACTCACGATCGCCCTTTTCCTGCTCCTGCATCGTTCCGGCACCTTCGTGCAGTGATCCCGTCAGGATTTATTTTCAAATGATTTCACCCGGAAGGGCAGACTGCGTGTCATATTCCATAGCATGACCCGGTGTTCAAAAGTTCCCTTCTCCATGAGATACTCCGATAGACTTCTTTACATCGCCCTCGCCCTGCTGACCGGCACCCTGATGGCACAGGAACAGACAGGCATCCGGTTCGAAAAAGGATCATGGACGAGCATCCTTCAAACTGCCAAAAATCAGGGAAAACCAGTATTTGTTGACATCTATACCACGTGGTGCATCCCTTGCCGGAAAATGGCGGCAGAGGTATTCGTGTTGCCCGAAGTATCCGAGCGGTTCAACACAGATTTCATCAATGCCAAGATCGATGCCGAAAAAGGAGAGGGCATCGATATTGCCAAACGCTACAAAGTGGGTGCATTCCCGACGTATCTGTTCGTAAACCCGGATGGGACACTTGTTTACAGAAGCGTAGGTTACATGCCGGCAGATCGATTCATCAGCGAAGCGAAACTGGCACTGAAAGAGGCATCAGATCCAAAACCACTGGCGGTCTGGGAAGACGAATATGCCTCCAGACGATCTGATACGAGTTTTTTATGGGACTATCTCCAAAAACGGAAAAGACTCGGACTCGACAATGCGGATGTAACCGACCAATATGCCTCGCTCATCAAACGGGAAAGTCTGCTGGGCAATGGAACGCTCACCAAACTCCTGCAACTGGATCGGATCAATACGGATGGCTATCTGCTTACGTTCATCCAGGCGAATAAACCGGCTGTGCTGGCATGGCTCTCGCCCACATTGCGTACCAAACTCGACGAACACCTGGCCAATCTGGTCGCCAAAGACGTAGATCGCGCCATCAACGATCAGGATGACAGCCTGCTGTTGCGCATCACGGATTTTTTGATGAAAAGTCCTTCCGGAGAAATGCCGGCTTCATGGAAAGCCTATGACGTCAGCATGAGATATTACGCGCGCTTGAGAGATACTGCCCAACTGGCAGGCGTTTTCCGGGAATATGCCAATGCCGTTAGGATGTTCGATCCTACCCCACTGGTCATAGCCGATTCCCTTTCGCTGCTGAAATTCGAACAGGGACTGGCGGATGGAAGCATCACCGTCAAACCTGAAAACCTTGCGACCACCCGCAAATCGAGGGGATCGACCAAGAAAACATCATATGCATACCGCGTCAGGGATGTCGCCAGAGGCGCGCTGAACGGACTGGACAGAAAGGACCTGCTGAAAGAAGCCCTGGGATTGATTGACTGGGCCCTTAAGTACAGCGATAATTTTTCGGTACATGAAGTGAAAGCAGGATTGCTCTATAAATCCGGCGAAAGGGAAGCAGGGATCAAATGGATGGATAAGACGATCGCCACCTGGAATGAGATGAGTCGGGAATTGAACCTGGACAGTGAGAAGATCAAAGTAAGGTTGGCGGAAACCCGACAAAAAATGTCGGAAGGAAAGATGGTGTGGAGTTACTGATCCATCCCGCATTCAATGTGGCATAGGCATAGACAAAAATTAAAACCGGATCAACACATGGACACGATAGAAAGATCACTCCGACTGGCGCTCCTGATCAAAAAGCACCTTGATCAGACCCTGACTTCAGAGGAGTCCGTGGAAATGGAAAGTTTGCGTCGGGAAGTCCCTGACCATGACAGATGGTTCGACAATCTGACAGCACCGGATGAAGTGGTCACCGGACTCAATGAGATCGAGTCGGTGAATGTTGATCGGGGATGGGAGCGTCTGCAAGCTGCAATGAAAGCGGAGGAACAACCATCAACAACCCCCAATATCCTGAGCCGATGGAAACTCGCAGCTGTACTGACCGGTGCCATACTGATCACGGGCATCTTGCTCTGGCAGCTGGCAGGAACCGGGAAGTCGGCGACATCCCCAACACCCGCTGTACAATTGGCCGAACTGATCAAACCCGGTCAGGACAAGGCATACCTGATCCTGGCGGATGGCCGCGAGATCCTGCTGGACAGTGCCGGGAATGGAAATCTTGCCGTGCAGGGCAGTACCCGGGTCGTAAAACAGGGTGACTTTATTTCCTATAAAAACTCCGATCCGGCACCTGCGCCCGTTTACAATACCATTCGAACCCCCAGGGGAGGACAATTCAAACTGGAATTGTCGGATGGATCACGGGTGTGGCTGAACGCCGCATCTTCCCTTCGGTTTCCCACGACATTCTCAGGAGATCAACGCATCGTCGAATTGAGCGGGGAGGCCTATTTCGAAGTGAGATCAGATGTTGCACACCCGTTTACCGTGGCGGTCGGACCACTCAAAGTGAATGCCACCGGCACCCGATTCAATATCAATGCCTATCCAGATGAAGCGGGCATACTCACCTCCCTCGCAGAAGGAATGGTCGAGGTGAAATCAGATCTGTCGGTCAGGACACTAAAGCCGGAACAGGAAGTGCTGGCGAGTGCAAACGGTACCATATCCCCGGTCAGGACAGCAGATCTGGAAACAAGACTGGCATGGACCAACGGAAAATTCGTATTCAACGGGGCGGATGTTCCTTCGATCATGCGCCAGCTTGGCCGATGGTATGATGTGGAAGTCAGCTACTCCGGACCCGTCAGGGCAGAAACCTTCACCGGAATGGTGAGCCGTCAAAGCGACATATCCCGCGTGCTGCGGATCATGGAAGCCGGAGGCATCAAATTCCGCATAGAAAAAAACAAGATCATGGTAGAATAAATATAAGCAGATCCTAAACAGAGCCGGGAAGTGCGCCAACACCCCCCGGCAAGGTCAGGATCTGTAAAGATAATGTCCGTCCACACGGATCTTCCTTTCACCCAAACCCGTCCCGAGGTCATCGGGACAGTCAAAACTATGCATTTTAGGGCCATTCCGCTCCCGACCCGACCAGGGAGCACATCCCAAACACTGCTCATCATGAAGCTATTTACGACAATGATGGTTGCTTTTTGCCTGCAGGTAAGTGCCGCAGGTTTCTCGCAAACCGTGACCCTGAAAATGAAAAATGCCGGACTGCAGCAGGTTTTTCGAGAGATCAACCGACAAACCGGATATGAGTTTTTTTTCAGGGACGATTTCCTGAAAAAAGCCGGGAAAGTCGACATCGAATTACAGAACATGCCCTTAGAAAAAGCATTGGCCCTGTGTTTCGAACGTCTGCCCCTGAGCTATTCCATCATAGACAGGACCATCGTCGTCCGGGAAAAAGCGACGGAGATCAAACCGGCATCCGAAGCACCGGAGGCCACACCGATCCGAGGAAGGGTCACCGATGCAGAAGGCCGGCCGCTGAGCGGTGCAACGGTTGCCGTAAAAAACAGCGATAAAACCACCATCACCGATGCGAGCGGGAATTTTTCCATCGAGGCAGATCCGGGTCAGACACTGGTCATCACCTACGTAGGCTTCACCGCCACCGAGATCCCCGTGCGGCAGGGCATGCCCGCCCTCAGGATAACCCTGTCGGCCACCGTGTCGGAACTCAACGCAGTGGCACTGGTCAGCACCGGTTATCAGCAGTTGCCCAAGGAACGCAGCGCCGGCTCCTTTGCAACGGTCACGAACGAGTCGTTCCGGAATAAGAGCATCAGTATGAACCTGATCGACCGGTTGGAAGGACTGGTGCCGGGACTGGCGGTCGGATACGGTCGGAATACGGACAAGTTCCTGTTTCGGGGATTGACCTCTGTCAATGCCGACAGGTCTCCACTATTTGTGGTGGATGGTGTACCCATCTATGATCTGAACACATTGACTTCGCTGGTCAATCCGGAAGACGTCGAATCCGTGAACGTGCTGCGCGATGCCACCGCCGCCTCCATCTGGGGTGCCGCAGCCGCCAACGGCGTGGTTGTCGTGACCACGAAAAAAGGAAAGATGTCATCCGGTCCCAAAAAAGTACAGGTGAACTACAACGGCTTTGCCTCCTTCAGGGGACGTCCGGACATGGATTATTTCAACCTGATGTCTTCGGGCCAGCTGGTGACAGCAGGTCGCGAGATCTTCGATATCGTTGCCTATCCCTGGGCCACCGTCACCACGGCGAGCAGTAATAACAATCTGCCCGTTGTGACGCCGCACGAACAGGCCCTGTACGACCGCTCCCGCAATCTGATCTCTTCAGCCGTGGCCGACCAGCGGCTTGATTCATTGTCGCAACTCAACAATGGCGGACAATTGATGGATCTTCTATACCAACAAAGCCTGCTCACCAATCACAGCCTGAATTTCACCGGTGGCAGTGATTTCCACAGCTACTATGGATCCGTGTCATACACCGGAGATCAGGGCCATGCCCGAAACCGGATGGACAGGTACCAGGCAAACCTCCGCCAGGATTTCATCCTCTCCAAAGCCGTGAAATTCGACATCACGGCCAACATGGCCTACGAACAAAGCCGGAAATTTCTGCTGCCCGACTTCCCGGGGACAGCCTCGAGCCTATTGCCCTATGCCATGTTGGCGGACGCAAACGGCAGTCCGCTCTCCCTCGCCTACCTGCTCAGGCATGATCCCTTCCGGGCCATTTCTGAATCGCAAAGCAGGATCGATCTCAACTATGTGCCCCTGCAGGAAAGCAGTTACACAAAAAATAATACGACCAACCTCTCCGCGCGGATCAATGCCGGCCTGACCGTGAAACTGTGGAAAGGACTCAACTACGAAGGGCGGGCCCAATACCAGCGGGGATCGCTGGAAGGATACGACTACTACGACCAGAACAGCTACCGCGTACGCAACGAACGCGTGTTCTTTACGCAGGCACCCGCTGCGGCCGGTGCAGCACCCGTTTATTTCCTGCCCAACACGGGCGGGCATTACCTCACTCAGAATCAGACCCAGCTGGCCTGGACCGTCCGGAACCAACTGTCCTATGAAAACACCTTCGCCAAAAAACATCAGTTGTCCGCACTGGCCGGTACGGAGACGAGAATGAACTTCGCGAAGACCATCGGTACGTTCAAAAGAGGTTACGACTTCCAGACACAATCCTTCGGATATGTCGACGAGCTCATGCTGGGCACCACCGGCGTGAGTAACCCGGTGAATTTCCTGCCCAGCCGGACGATCAATGTACTCACCGTCAACCAGCATAGTTACGGTGAAACCGACAGACGTTTCTTCTCCCTCTACGGCAACATGGCCTACACCTACGACCGGCGGTATACCCTCAATGCCAGTGTTCGCATGGACCAGTCCAACCTGTTCGGCTCCGACCCCAGCATCCAGTATAAACCCATCTGGAGCATCGGCGGGGCCTGGAACATCTCCCGGGAGGATTTCTTCAAGTCTGATCTGGTCAACAACCTGAAACTCCGTCTGACCTACGGATTGGCCGGCAATGCACCCATACCCGGACAAGGTGGACCATACGACATCGTCGGCGCCCGCAACAACGCCATCTTCGCGGGACTGGGAACAGGCTATGTGCTCTTCACCCCCCGCAACGACCTGCTCACCTGGGAGCGTACCGCCACGACCAATATCGGGATCGACTTCGCACTCCTTGAAAACCGGCTATCCGGTTCGATCGATGCCTACGACAAGCAAACCAGCAACCTGCTTGGTTTCGTTCCGATCGATCCGACAACGGGTTTCTCCTATGCTTATGATAATCTCGGAAGCCTCAGCAACCGGGGACTGGAGATCATGCTCAACAGCGTGAACATCAAGTCAAAAGATTTTCAATGGCGCACGACCCTAACGTTGTCGTATAACCGAAACAAGATCACGGAGCTGAAACGTAACATAGTGCTCACCCAGAGCAACAAGATCAACGGAACACAAATGGAGGGCTATTCGGCCTATCCGATCTTCGGCTACAACTACATCGGACTCGACCCGAACGGAAATCCCCTTGCGTTGAATGCAACAAAGGATACCGTCAGGCTGGCATCGCAACTCAAAGTGGATGATCCGATGTACGCAGGTACCACCCAGCCGCTCTGGTACGGAGGCATCACCAATCAGGTCAGCTATCGGAACTTCTCGCTGAGCTTCCTGCTGGTCTATAACCTGGGACACATGATGCGCAGGGATGTCAATCGTTTCTATACCGGCCGATTGATCAACAACATGCCCTCTTATTTCAACGATCGCTGGAAGGTCGCCGGAGACGAGGCAAGGACAGATGTCCCGAAGTATATCGCGAACACCGCGACCAATACTTCTACACGCAACACCACCTTTTACACCAGTGCCTTCCGGAACATCGAAAGCGCCTCGTACCTGCGGCTGCGCGACCTGACCCTGAATTATGGCCTGCCGTCCGACCTGGTGAAAAAGCTGTCGATGAGTGAACTGAGCGTCTACGGACAGGTCAACAACCTGCTGCTGTGGACAAAGAACAAGCACGGCATCGATCCCGAATACTTCGATGTGCAGGCAGGGTTGCGTACCGAACGTATGCCGGCCTTCTACACCTTCGGCATCCGTGCATCATTCTAACCTGATTCATCCTGATCAAAATAAATATAACATGCGCATCATAAAAATACTGCTCATCGCAGCATCGGGGAGTCTGCTGTGCTCACTGTCATCATGTCAGAAATTTCTGGATGTGAAGCCCAAGGGGCTGGATATCATTCAGACGACCGATCAATACAACGGTCTCCTCAATAACTCAAACCTCTTCAGCTACCTGAATGTCCGCAATCAACCCGGAGGTATCACCCTGCTCCTTGGATCCGCAGAAATGCCAGTGTACATGGGCGATGACGTTTTCTCCTCTGCCGGTTTTTTGAACACGGTACCTACCATCGCCTGGCAGAATGGCTTTAAGTGGATGGCCGATCCTTACCAGCCAACCGATGAATCCAACGAATGGGGCGCATTCTACAACCAACTCTACGGCTATAATATGATCGTGGAAGGGGTGATGACCTCGACGGGGGGCACCGATTCCAGAAAAAAGGAGATCCTGGCCGAAGCAAGGGCTTGCCGTGCATTCAACCATTTCCTGGCCCTGAACCTGTTCGGACAGCCCTACAATGCGGCATCCGCTTCAACAGATCCGGGGGTGCCGATCGTTCAAAAGGCAGATGTCAACGCCCGTGATTTCCAGCGCGCCTCAGTGCAGCAATGCTATGATTTCATCATCACAGAACTCAAGGCATCCATTCCCGACCTGCAGGCAAAACCCTACAGTCGTGTACGCATGTGTCGTCCGGCCGCAGAATACATGCTGGGCATGGTCTACTTCCAGATGCGTAATTACGCTGCCGCCCTCACGGAACTGAACAACTGTCGCAATGGGCTTTCTGGTGGTGCCATCCCGGTCAGCCTCTACAATTACAACACGACCATGACCGCTGCCGCCCCCACGGGCTGGTACACCGCCAGCCAGCCCTGGCGCGGTGCCTCCGGTTACCCGCTGATGTATAACAGCAACGAAACCATCTTTCTGCGGCAGCT
>CANHUK010000060.1 GCA_947463755.1 Chitinophagaceae bacterium | reverse complement strand
TGCCTTCATCTTTTGCATGCTCTCATCGTCGGCCTTGGTCAGGATGTCTTTCCAGTGCAGGGCTTCCTGGAGATAATCGAAGGTGTATACCGCCGCCACGGTGGGTACCTTGTCGCGAATGCTCTGGACCTTGTAATAAAGGTCACGGTCGCTGACAAAGACCAGTTTCACGGAAGCGTCATTCAGGATGAACTCCAGTTCGTAAACGCTGATGGTAGGGTAGATCGGCGTGAGTACGGCACCGGTCTGTTGTACGGCCAGATCGAGCATCAGCCATTCCGGACGGTTGTTGCTGAGCACCGCGATCTTGTCGCGCCCCTCGATGCTTCCGTCGTTGGGACCCATGCCAAGATGCATAAGTCCGGCACTCAGCTTGTCCACGGTTTCCCGAACTTCCCGGGTGCTGTATTTCTTCCAGATACCGCCTTCCTCCTTGGCGGAGAACATGTCATCGAGTGGGGCGTTTTCCAGCTGCCAGTCGATGCAATCGAAGAGTCTGGTTGGCTTCATATGCAATCGTTGATTTGATTCCGGTCAAGTTAGTCAAAATTCATAAAAATACAAGAAAGCCCCGCTCCCATATCGTTTTGACCGCTTATCAAGCCGCGTCAATCTCTGCGGAAAACAGGGCATCCACCCTTTTGGTCGCGGCTGCCGAAGGATGTAAGCCTCCGAAATTAATATGTAACTTGTAACCTCTTTATTCATTATCGCCATAACCTCAGCTCAGATGAAGAAATTCCTCATCGTGCCCATCATCGGCATGATCAGTTTTGCTCCTGCCACACTCCCCGCCCAGCAGCGGTTTTCAGACGCCCAGCTCCTGCGTGGATTACCTTCAGATCTTACGGCCCCCACATCTCAGGTGCTGGGCTGGATGGATGACAGCCGGCTGCTTTACAACGGCCGGCCGCATCCCGACTCCCCGCAACGTCGGATGGTGCTGGACTGCAAGACCGGAAAGGAGGCAGCGGCTCCGGTGGATATGCGACTTCCACAGGCGGAAGCTCCCGCCCGTTCGGTCTATGTCAGCGAAGACGACCTGTTTCTGCGCGACGGATCTGCCCCGGCTGTCAGGCTTACACAGACCGCCGGAAGGGAGCAGAACCCCATCCTCTCGCCGGACAACCGCTATGTGGCCTTTACCCGCGGAAACGACCTCTATACGATCGACCTGGATGCGAAGCGGGAACACCGTCTGACCACCGATGGTTCCGATCTCATCCTCAACGGCTGGGCCAGCTGGATCTACTATGAAGAGATCCTCGGTCGGGCCTCGCGCTATCGTTCATTCTGGTGGAGCCCCGACAGTCGCCATATCGCATTCATGCGGATGGATGATCACCGCATTCCGGTATTCCCTCTTTACAATGAAACCGGTGTACATGGATTTCTTGAGAACACCCGTTATCCCAAACCCGGCGACCCCAATCCTGAAGTACGCATCGGGGTGATTGCGCCCGCAGGTGGTGCCGTCGTTTGGGCGGATTTCGATCAAAAGGCCGATCAGTATTTCGGTATGCCATACTGGCGCCCCGATGGACAGGCGCTGTGGATCCAATGGATGAACCGCGGTCAGGATACCCTCCGCATCTATGCGATGGACCTCGCGAACGGATCGAAAAAGGAAGTATATCTTGAACATCAGAAGACCTGGATCGATCTCGACGACCAGGGTGGCAGGTTGCAGTTCCTGGCTTCCGGGAAGGGTTTCATCCTGCAGAGCGACCAGGACGGATGGGATAATCTCTATCTCCACGGCATGGACGGGGCGCTGCAAAGTCGGATCACGAACGACAGGTTCTGGTCAACCTCCATCATGCATGTAGATGAAACCAAAAAGCGGGTCTGGTTTACGGCCCGCCGCGAGAATTCCGCCCGTACGGATTATTATGTCGCCTCCTTTGACGGGAAGATGATGCAGCGACTCACTTTTGGAGAGTACACGCATCGGGTGCAGCCTTCACCGGGCGCATCTTATTTTGTGACCACCTACTCGAACGCTTCAGAGCCGGATCGCATGGCAGTAGTGGATGCGAAAGGTAAGATCGTTCGCGAATTGGGCGGTGGAAGGGGGGCTTCCTTTGACAAGTACATCATGGCACGGACCGAGATCGTCAGGGTGCCTTCTGAAGATGGTTTGTATCAATTACCGGTCCGCATCACCTGGCCGCTCGACTACGATCCAACGAAGAAGTATCCTGTCATGATCAACATCTACGGAGGGCCGAATGCCGGAACGGTCCGCGATGGCTGGCAGCTCAATGGCACCCAGCAATGGTGGGCGAAGGAAGGTCTCATCCAGGTGGCGATGGATCATCGCGCCAGCGGACATTTCGGGAAGAACGGGATCAACTACATGCATCGCAGCCTGGGACAGTGGGAGCTGAAGGACTGGATCACCATTGTGAAATGGCTTCACACGAAGGGGGCAGATCCCGCCAGGGTGGGCATTGCCGGCTTCAGTTATGGCGGTTACATGACCTGCATGGCGCTAACGGCGGGTGCGGACTATTTCACGCACGGATTGGCCGGGGGCAGCGTGACCGACTGGCAGTTGTACGATACCCATTACACCGAGCGGTTCATGGACACGCCCGCCGAGAATCCGGAGGGATACAAACAGGGATCTGTCATGACGCATGCCGGAAAATACAAGGGACTGCTGCGTATCTACCATGGCACGATGGATGACAACGTGCATATGCAGAACAGCATGCAGTTGGTCAAAAAGTTGCAGGAGTCGCGCAGGCATTTCGAGTTCATGGTCTATCCTGGCGGCCGCCATGGCTGGCCGGGCGCTCAGATGGCACATTCGACCAATGAGAATAACATGTTCATCTACCGGAATCTGCTGAAGAAGGAGATGCCGGCGGATTTCATGCGTTGATCCATCCTCCGGGACCAGGCCCGCATTGGATCACCGGGCATCAATCCCGGTAATCCAGTGCGGGCTTTCGGTCGCCCAGCAGGGCCTTATACTGGTATGTACCTTTCTTTTGAAGGAACTCATCCTTCGCCCGTTTGATCAGGGCTGCATCGTTGAATAGTTCGATGCCCATGGTGGTAAGTGTCTTTGCCGCGACCATCATCCCTTTGGTGCCGATCTCCGTTCCTCCACAGGCGACAGCCTGCCAGCTGTGCATGGGTGTGCCCGGCACCCAGGTGGCCACATTAATGCCGGCTGTGGGTACATTGTAGCTTACATCTCCCACATCGGTGGAGCCGGGCGCCATGTCGTCAGGGGCATCGAGCGCTTTGATTTCTGCTGCTTCGGCGACCGGTGGCACTTTGCCCGGAAAGGTTTTACGGATTTGTTCTGCAAAGGCCAGGTCTTGTGCGGTGTACTGCAAACCACCCGCCAGTAAAAAATTTCGGTGAAAGGCCTCTGACAGGCTTCGGTTGATCAGCAGGTCGTGCGTACCGCCGATGATCTCATATTTCATCTGGGTCTCTGTACCCATGGCTGCTCCCGCAGCGGCCTGCGCCACCCGTTCGAAGATGTTCATCACCATTTCCTTATCAGGGTGACGGACATAATAATAAACTTCCGCGAAGTCGGGCACGACATTCGGTGCCTTACCGCCTTGCGTGATCACGTAATGTATCCTTGCACTCGGAGGGATATGTTCCCGCATCATATTCACCATATGGTTCATGGCTTCGACGCCATCCAGCGCAGAACGCCCAAGTTCGGGGGAGGCGGCGGCATGGGCAGCTTTGCCATAGAATCGGAACTTCGCCGACTTGTTTGCCAGCGCACCGTCCAGTGCCACCCGGTTCTCACTGCCGGGATGCCAGTGCAGCACTGCATCTACATCCCGGAACAATCCCTCCCTGACCATGTACACTTTACCGGACCCGCCTTCCTCCGCCGGGCAACCATACACACGGATGGTACCCTTCCAGCCCTGCTCGGTAAGCTGGCGCTTCAGTTCGATGCCCGCGGCGACGGAAGCCGTGCCGAAGAGATGGTGACCACAGCCATGTCCGGAGGTCCGGCCTGCTGCCGGAACTTTCTCCGTGACCGCCTGCTGAGATAGTCCGGGCAGTGCATCATATTCCGCGAGTATGGCGATGACTGGAGACCCGCTCCCATAGCTGGCCACAAAGGCCGTCGGAATGCCGGCCACGCCCGCTTCTACCCTGAAACCAGCCTCTTTCAGGGTTTCCTGAAGCAATGCGGAACTTTTCACCTCTTTGTAGCCCAGTTCCGCATACTCCCAGATCTTTAGGGAGATATCGCGATATCTATCGTATCCTTTCTGCAGGTTATCCATGGCTGCCCGTTTCACCAGATCCGTCGCAGGAACTACCGGCTTGCGTTGGGCAGAAGCCGCGTTCACCAGGGCAGTCAGGCAGAAACAAAGGATATGTATTTTCTTCATGGTCAAAATCATAATTGAGGAACAATATTAGCAGACTATCGTCATATTTCATGCTTGCCTGGTTGCAACAGTAAGCCTCCAGGGGTTGGGTAACCCTCCAAGAGTGGGGGTACTCTCCAAGAGTTCGGAACTCTCCAGGAGTCAGCAACTCTCCAAGCGTGGGGGTACTCTCCAAGGGTTGAGGACGCTCCGAGAGCCGGCAACCCTCCAAGAGTGGGGGTACCCTCCAAGCGTTGAGGACGCTCCGAGAGCCGGCAACTCTCCAAGAGTGGGGGTACTCTCCAAGGGTTTATTGGTCAAAAATTTTGACATCCCTCGAAATTGGCTGACATCCCGGATACGGCGTATATCGGTAACGGTGTTATCTTCATGGGGATCTTCCCTCAGTTATTTCAATACATTATTCTCAGATGCGTATCATCCGCCTGTCATCCCTCATCCTCGCCGTGTCCGCCTCCATGGTGGCCGGTGTCTTCGCACAATCTGTTCCAACGACCGGATCTTTCCGCCTGGAGGCATTTGCAAGGCATCAAGCCCTGGCTAAAGCGTCACCGTACAAAGACATCAGCTGGCGCAACATTGGACCGGATCACATCAGCGGCCGCGTTACCGAAGTGGCGGGCATCCCAGGGAACCGGAACATTATGTACGCCTCCTTCGCAACCGGCGGCTTATGGAAGACGACGGATGCAGGCGAACACTGGATGCCCCTCTTTGATGACGAGGCGACCCAGTCGATCGGGGCGTTCAGGCTGGCGCCTTCGAACCCTGACATTATTTACCTGGGCACTGGCGAAGCGAATATTTTCCGGGCATCTCTGCCGGGTGCGGGCATGTACCGTTCTTCAGATGGCGGCAAGACCTGGAGGCATATCGGTCTGGAAAACTCAGGTACCATTGCCCGTATTCTGGTACACCCGCAGAACCCCGAGAGGGCTTGGGTGGCAGCCGGAGGAAACGAATGGAGCCGCAACCCAGAGCGTGGTGTCTACTACACGGAAGATGGCGGTAAATCATGGCGTCGTGTGCTGGGAGATGATGATAAAACCGGTGCGATCGACCTGACGATGGATCCCTCCAATCCCGATGTCATCATCGCATCGATGTGGAATCGAATACGTCGCAGATGGAGTGACCCTGTCCCTGAGGATGGTGATCATCTGTACAAGACCATCGATGGTGGTCGTACCTGGAAGATCTTGACTAACGGTCTGCCACACACGAAGTTCACCGGACGCATCGGTATCGCCTTCGCCCCATCGAAACCAGATCGGGTATATGCTTATATCGACAATCACACATCGAAGCGCGCTCCTCGTCCGGGTGAGCTGGACCCTTACGGCCGCCCTATCCAGATCATCCCCTTCGGTGTGCAGGTATATCGCAGCGAGGACAAGGGAGAAAACTGGCAGAAGGTCAGTACTGAGGATGAAAAACTGGAAAGATTCGCCGGCACCTATGGATGGGTGTTCGGTCAGATCCGCGTAGATCCTTTGGACGCCGAGATCGTATATATCATGGGCGTACCTCTGGCGAAGTCGGTCGATGGAGGGAAGACGTTCACGATCATGCGCGCGACCGATAAGGAAAGTGACCGAACCCATGGCGACCACCATGCACTATGGATCGATCCGACCGATACAAAGTACATCATCAACGGCAATGACGGAGGCGTTGTGGTTTCCTACAATGGCGGAGCCCGCTGGAAGAATTTCTTCCGGAAGATACCCACCACACAGTTCTATAATGTAACCTGGGATATGCGTACGCCACATACCGTGTACGGCTCTGTCCAGGATGAAGGCTCATTCAAGGGATTGGTCACTAACGATTACGATCAACCGAAAACGGGACAGCCAGGTTGGTCTTCCGCTCCGGGTGGCGAGGGTACCATCATTGCCATCGATCCGACAGCTCCCGATATAGTATATGCATCCAGTTTTTACGGAAGATTGATGCGCAGCGATCTCGCGAAACCGGACTCTGTGCGTTCCAAAGACATCTATCCGAAACGTGCAGATGGAGAGGAGGTTCATCGAGGCGAATGGCTGGCCTACACAATGCTGTCACCTCATGATCCATCGACTATCTATCATGGCTTTCAGTATCTTTTCCGTTCGACGGATCAGGGGAAGAACTGGACGCGCATCAGCGGAGATCTCACATATAATGATACGCTGAAGATGGGCCGTACGCCTTATGCCATCAACCACCAGGCCATTACGGCGATCGATGAGTCGCCACTACAAAAAGGGTTACTCTATGTCGGAACAGACGACGGACGAGTGTGGCGTCAGGATCCACAGGAATCATCCTGGAAGCCATTGATGAAAGAGATTCCTCAAAACGCCCATGTGTCGAGGATCGTAGCTTCCCGATTCAATCCATCGATGGTGTATCTTACATTGAGTAATCGTCGGGAGGATGATAATCGCGCGTATATTTATATTTCCTCTGACCGCGGCGAGACATGGAAACATATTGGCGATGGATTGCCTTCATCACCAGTCAATGTAGTGCGCGAGGATCCATTGGTAAAGGGCTTACTCTACGCGGGCACCGATATGGGTGTATATGTCAGCAGAGATCATGGAATTTCATGGTCATCACTGCAAGCTAATCTTCCGGCTTCGGTATCCGTTCAGGACCTTTACGTTCATCCGAGGGATGGCCAACTGGTGATCGCTACCTATGGACGTGGTGTTTGGGTACTGAATGATCTGCAAAAAATCAGAAATCGCTGACGTGTCATATTTTAAGGAAAATTTCGAGGCAAAATCAAATTTCCGTCACCTATATTTATATTTATTTCTTCTCCTCAATTCGACAGGAAATATATTGTCTGTCGCAAGCGCTCAGGATCGGGTCATTTTGGATGAAAGACCCAATGTGCTATTTATCATGGTGGATGATCTTCGCCCGGAACTGGGATGTTATGGTCATGCATATGCAAAAACACCAAATATTGACAGACTGGCAGCACAGTCTGCACGCTTCACAAAGCATTATGTTGCAGTTCCTACCTGCGGAGCCTCCAGGGTGGCGTTATTGACGGGCAGGCTTCCACGTAAACCTGCTGACCTCACCAATGAAGTGTTTGAACACAGGATCGCATCAGGCATGGGAGATCAAACGGCAGGTCCGGAATCCTTTGTGGAACAGTTCCGCAGGAACGGATATCACACCGTAGGGATCGGAAAGATCAGTCATGCTGTGGACGGTTACATATATAAATATCAGGATGATCCGTCTCAGCAACGTGAACTTCCCCGCAGTTGGGATGAGCTGTGTTTTAATTCCGGCAAATGGAAGACAGGCTGGAATGCATTTTTCGGCTATGCCGATGG
>CANHUK010000059.1 GCA_947463755.1 Chitinophagaceae bacterium | reverse complement strand
GAACCGCTGGTGGAGACCATAGGTGATACTGGTGGACAGGATGCCGAGTCCGGCACCTGCTACTACCTCACTGAGATGGTGTTCGTTCCGCATCAGCCGGGACCCGGCTACGAGACCGGCGACCAGGTATCCGCTCCATTGAAGCCATGGGTGACGGCCAGACATTTCCCGTCGCAGTAACTCTGCGCCACGGAATGCGTTGGCCGTATGTCCGGAGGGAAACTGTGTGTCCACGATCCCGAATCCGTCGATGCGCTCGCTGACCTTGCGCATGACGAATCCCGCTCCGCCCGTGATCAGGATGGATCCCGCATCCAGGAGGAGGTGCTCCCTGAATCGATGCTTCAGTCTGACACCTGCCGCATCCAGGGCATAGATGGAGGTGGAAGGGGCCCACTGGAGCCAGTCATCCGCGTTGAATCCGACATCCGGATGCCGTTTCGAGATGCTGTTGCGCAGATCCATGTCCAGCCGACGGATGGCGGGCATGATCGGTTTCGCTGACCCATAGGCCAGCAGTGAAACGGGTATGATTGTTTCCCGCAACCGAAATGGCGCACAACTGTCTGACTGGGTTCGTTGAAGTACCATCGTTGTGTCCTGTGCCATAATATTTGCTTCCAGGAGGAAAAGGTTCAGACCCAGTATCATTCCAGACAAGTATCGAAGATTAGAAGCTATTGGTTGGTTTCTGAACATGTTGCAATGGTACGAATTGCCGGTCGGAATGACGAAATGCGTTGGTTTTGGTTAGCTTAGCGGCTTGGCTCCTTCGCGGTGAAGACTTTACCATCTGGATTCAAAGGACCATTGGGCGATCGAAATTGTTAAAATTCAGATACAGGGTATACAGCTTTGCGTAAAGAGGTTAATTTTGGGATGTTGAAAAAGCTCGCGATCATATTGACCTCGATACTATACCTGGCTATGTCAGCAGGGATGGTGGTGAGCGCCCATTACTGCATGGGCGATCTGGCGGACATTTCGCTGGGTCATAATACCGCAGAGAAATGTGACGATTGCGGCATGGACAACAATGGTTGCTGCCATGACGAGGTCAAGATCTGCAGGATCACCGATGCCCATGGGCCGGTGTCGTCCGTTGCTGTCAACCATTCCGTAGTACCTACTGCCGTAGTCCCGGTTTCTGATGTACTGCAGCTTCCGCAATTTCGTGTGGCGTGTATCCCGGTGTTCATGCCGGATCCGCCGGAACCGGACGGCATATCCCTTTGCATCCGTCATTCCGTATTCAGGATCTGATAAACACGCCATTACCATTTAACGTACCCGGATTATGGGTACAAACCTGTCGCATGAACATCTTCATGCATTCATTCATCTATCCTAATTTAACATTCATCTAATCATGAAAACAAATACATTCATTTTCGGACTTACCCTGTCTTTGCTCATCTCTGTTTCTTCTTTCGCCCAGCGTGCCCGTAACGAAGAGATCAAGGTTTGGGGTAACTGTGGCATGTGCGAGGCCACCATTGAAAAGGCAGCGAAATCTGCCGGTGCCACCGAGGCCGACTGGAATCCCGATACCAAGATCCTCAGGGTCAGCTATCGTGCCAACAAGACCAACGCTGATCTCATACAGGAAGCCATTGCCGCCACCGGATACGATACACGTGATGTAAAGGGATCGGACGAGGCTTACACGAAGCTCCATGGTTGCTGCAAGTACGACCGCAAACCGGCTGCCGTGCAAAATCAGATCGCAGCCATGACCGCGACACACGGCGGGCATGATGCCGGTTGCTGCAAGGACGGCAAGTGCACAATGGGTAAGGACGCTGCCTGCTGCAAAGACGGTAAGTGCACCATGGCCAAGGATGCCGGTTGCTGCAAGGACGGCAAGTGCTCGATGGGCAAGGACGCCGCCTGTTGCAAGGATGGCAAGTGCTCCATGTCCAAGGATGCCGGTTGCTGCAAAGACGGCAAGTGCACGATGGGCAAGGACGCCGCCTGTTGCAAGGACGGCAAATGCACCATGGGTAAGGACGCTGCCTGCTGCAAGGCCTGATCCTCACCTTCACTTTGTTAAATCAACGGCAGGGGCCATTCGTCCCTGCCGTTCAACTCATTTTACCATGTCCAGGATCATCATGGCGTGCCTCGGCGTGCTCATGGCATTCGGTGCGGAGGCGCAAGTCAGTTCCTTTCGCCTCCAGGCCAGCGGCCTGACCTGTGCGCTTTGTGCGCGTTCGATACACAAGAATCTTGAAACTGTCCCCTGGATCAGCCGGGTGGAAACCGACCTCGAGAAATCGGAGTTCGTCATATCTGTCAAACCAGACATGACTTTGGATCCGGACATGATCCGCAAGCGGGTGGAAGAGGCGGGCTTCGGCGTAGCCGGGCTCAGTGTCAATGCCAGGATCAGACCGGAAGAAACCGTGGCCGATCGTCACGTGTCCATGAATGGCATGTACCTACACATCATTTCTGTGAAAAGCCTCCCGGCAGACGGAGCCTCATCGATGAGGCTGATCGATAAGGCCTTTTTGGGTACGAAGGACCAGAAACGTTATGCCCGGGCATCCCGTCATGAATGTTTTCTAACGGGCAAGGCATCTGGTGAATGTTGCCGATCTGCATCCATCCCGGAAGGCAGTTCCATTTTTCATGTCATAATGTAAAGGACATGAAAGCAATATCCCATGGTGATCTATCGCGTCCCATCAAGCGATGGTTCCAGTTCCGCCTTACCGCAATCATATCCCTGACATGGTGGGGGATCATTGACACCTCGCCCAGGGCGCAGGAGCTCTATGTGTTTTCTGAGCCGGCCTCCAATATACCGGCCCGGTCACTGAACCTGAAGTATGCGGGTAAATTCCAGCAAGGCGTGATGTCGGGAAATCCTGAACATCGCCAGTCTGTTTCCGCTCAGTTCGGACTTGACAGGAAATGGATGCTTCGGACCGGCATGACGATCTCGAACATGTACCAGCCGGCGACGAAATTCGAGTCGATGAACCTGGGATTCAAGTACCGTTTCTTTTCCCGCGATGAAGTGCATCGTCATTTTCGGATGGCGCTGTACGCAGATGCATCCAGGAGCCGGAACAATCCTATGTTCGATGAACTCACGACCGAGGGGGATCAGAGCGGCGTTCAGGGTGGTATCATCTTCACGCAGTTGTTGCACAAACTGGCGGTATCGGTCAATCTGAGCCGGATGGAAGTACTGCATCCCCGGCGCTGGCAGGCGGCCCATGTCAACGCGCACCCCTATCGTTCGCACAATTATTCGGTTTCTGCAGGCTATCTGCTTTTTCCCCGGCGCTACAACGATTATGGTCAGACAAACCTGAACCTCTATCTTGAATTCCTGGGTTCCAGGAACCTGGGAAAGACCGGAGGTTTCCTGGACGTCGCTCCGGCGCTTCAATTGATCCTGAAAAGCCAGACCAAGGTGAACCTGGGATACCGGACCCAGGTGCGGGGTGATGTGTTCCGCATGTCGACCGAGCGATGGATGTTCAGCGTAGAGACTACATTCCTGAATGCATTGAAAAGAAAACGCACATGATGCTCCATATCATCAAAACTGGTCTGAAATGGCTGGGTGGACTTTTTATCAAAAAACACTGTTGCAAATGAAACAACTCCTCATGCTCCTGTTGGGCACAACCCTGCTTTCGCTGACCACGCAGGCACAGCCCCGAAAGGGGGATCCTTCACCCGAACTGACCTTGCCTGATGCACAGGGGAAGGCCATGTCGCTTTCGTCTATGCGGGGTTCTGTGGTGCTGCTGGATTTTTGGGCAAGCTGGTGTCGTCCCTGCCGGGAGAACAGCCCGGAGCTGGTGAAACTCTATGCCAAATACAAGGGACAGGGGTTGCAGATCCTGGGGGTGTCTGTTGATGACAACCGTACAGCCTGGCAGAAGGCGGTCAAGACCGATAAGATGACCTGGCCACAGGTGATCGTTCCGGCGGCGGAGAAAAACCGGGTGTTGTCAGCCTACGGAGTGTCCTATATCCCGGCGACCTTCTTAATGGATCGGAAAGGGGTGCTGCAGGAAGTGGACCTGCATGGTGCTGAACTGGAGCAGGCGATCCTGCGACTATTGAAGTAGTTCCTGTACTTCCTTTTACAATCTACATGTAAAGGGTGATATCGTGAAAGCGATATGAGGCTCGGTGTCTTCTGTTATTACTTATCATCCAACTTAATTAACATGGTCAGTACCATCACCCTGAATCCAGCCATAGACAAAGGATTTGAAGTTGAACGACTGGCTCCTGATCATAAACTGCGGTGCCCAAACCCTTCGGTAGAGGCCGGAGGCGGGGGCATCAACGTCGCCCGTTGTATCCGTCGTTTGGGTGGAGACGTGCAGGCGACTTTTCTTTCCGGCGGAGTGAATGGCAGTTTATTGGAATCCATCCTCCGGACGGAGTCTATAGATTTCCGGGCCATACAAATTGCGGGCGAGACCCGGGAGAGTATCATGATCAATGAGCGCGTCACCGGTGCACAGTATCGGATCGTAACAGAAGGCCCGGATATTGGTCTGGAAGTATTCAATTCGATGATCGACAAGATATTAGCAGGTGTAGATACATCAGGTATGGTTGTCATAAGCGGCAGTTTGCCAAAAGGGATGCCGATCGACTTCCCGGCTCAGCTGGCTGCGCGTGTTAACCATGCAGGTGGTCGTTGCATTGTGGATGCAGGAGGTACTGCTTTGCAGGAAGCGGTTCATCGGGGTGCATACCTGGTAAAGCCCAATCTGAGAGAGTTGTCAGAACTTTCAGGCGTGGCAAGTCTCGAACTTGACGATGTTGATGAAGCTGCCCGTGCATTGATCGGCCAAGGTCAGTGCCAGGTGGTCGTCGTGTCTCTGGGACCCGCAGGTGCGCTATGGGTTACACGTAACGGATCAGGACATATACCTGCTCCGACCGTTAAACAGTTAAGCACTGTAGGCGCAGGGGACAGTATGGTCGCAGGCATCGTTCATGCTTTGGAAAAAGGCTGGGAGATCTCTGATGCGGTAAGTTGGGGTGTTGCCTGTGGGTCTGCCACGACCATGCAGCCGGGCACGCAACTCTTCGATCCCGTTGATGTGGACCGATTGTACAACTGGATCCGTCAAAAAAAATCCTAAATGTTTTCAAACCCGTCGGTTATTTTTGATGTTCATTAAATTATACACGTATGGAAACAGGTCTGTTGCATTTACATAGTCTTTTGCGCTGGGTGATCCTGGTGCTGCTCGTATTATCGGTCGTGAAAAGTTATACAGGTTGGAAACAGCAGAAGGCTTTTGTGCCTGGCGATAAGAAGATCTGGCTGTTCACTATGATCGCTGCACATATTACCCTGCTCCTGGGCCTTTTTCAGTGGCTGGCCGGCAGATATGGACTCTTCACCCATCAACGGCCGGAAGGTGTTTCGATGATGAAGAGCGCATTCTATCGTTTCTATCAGTTGGAGCACCCGCTCACCATGCTCATCGCCATCGTCATGATCACGCTTGGCCACGGGATGGCCAAGAAAGCGGTATCTGATGACGTCAAATATGCAAAGGCCTTCCGTTATTTCCTGATCGCGCTGGTCCTTATCCTGTTGCGGACGCCCTGGCCATTTATGCAGGAGGTCGGTCGCGGGCTGTTCCCGGGCATGTAAGCGGTACGTCTGTTACCTGGTTGACCCGATTGAAAATGAAACCGGTCGTTATCACGACTTTCTTCATTTCTGATCGGGTTTTTCTTTTTTTGTAACCATTTTCCCGCTTTTGTAACCTCTCGCGTTCA
Organism: Chitinophagaceae bacterium; assembly: GCA_947463755.1. Taxonomy (GTDB): domain Bacteria; phylum Bacteroidota; class Bacteroidia; order Chitinophagales; family Chitinophagaceae; genus Pollutibacter. Next base: position 1,962 of record CANHUK010000059.1, on the reverse strand, counting down.
AAAGTGCACAAGTTTTCAAGTAATGTAACACAGATTTTTATCATCTGTAACTCCTTCGTCTGAATGTCGTAGTACATTTGTGATACCCCGAAACGCGACTGAATCACCTTTCTGACCAGTTTTTCGGGCTCAAGAATTTGTCCATGGGTTAACAAGGGCAGCCGGCAGCCGGTGAGATGCATACTATCATCCGGCGTCGGGCTGCCGATACGGACACCTTCACAGGTGTTGCGCTATCCGGGGGCTATGACAGGATGGATCGTCCGGAGGAATCCCACAGGTACGGATCGTGGGGGGCCTCGTTCAAGGACGATCCTCCTGACACCCCTAAACACTTCACTACATCTTCCTGCATTAATCCTTATTTTGCGGTATATCAATTGCGCCGCTCATGACACGTATTTTCGGATTCCTGCTCCTCCTTGCCGCGTTGCCTGCCGGGGCACAACCCAAGAAACCGGTCGTTCCGGTTCCGGTCGATCATGATGCCTACTTTACACCCGTGAAATGGCGCTCCATCGGCCCGTTTCGGGGCGGAAGGTCTGTCGCAGCCTGCGGTGTTCCCGGAGACATTACTTCCTACTTTATGGGTACCACCGGGGGTGGGCTGTGGAAGACCGATGACATGGGTATCACCTGGCGCAATATTTCCGATGGATTTTTCAAAACGGGGTCCGTTGGCGCTGTGGCCGTGGCGGAAAGTGATCCGAATGTAGTGTATGTTGGCATGGGCGAGCATGCTCCGCGGGGGGTAAAAACCCATCATGGTGATGGCGTCTACAAGTCCACGGACGCTGGGCGGACCTGGAAGCGCATAGGGCTCGAACTCACCCAGCATATCGCCCGGATCGTCATTCATCCCAGGGATCCGAATGTCGTTTATGTGGCCGCCCAGGGCGCCCTTTATGGCCCCTCCGCCCAGCGGGGTATTTATAAGTCGGTGGATGGCGGTGCTACCTGGAAGCAGGTGTTGTTCGTAAATGACCGCACCGGTTGTTCGGAGTTGTCCATGGATATGACCAATCCCCGGATCATGTACGCCGCCATGTGGGAACACGGAAGGCAGCCCTGGAAGGTCATCAGCGGTGGTCAGGGCAGTGGTCTCTACAAATCCGTTGATGCAGGAGAAACATGGACACGCATGGAAGCGGGACTACCCTCTGAGCTGGGTAAGATGGCCATCTCCGTTTGTCGGTCGAACCCGTCCAAGGTGTATGCGCTCATTGAAAGCGATTCCGATAAGGAAGCGGGCGGTCTGTTCGTTTCGGACGACGCCGGTGCCAGCTGGGATCGGGTCACCAATGATCACAGACTCATCCAGCGGGCCTGGTACTATATTGAACTGTTCACCGACCCTCAGAACGATCAGGTCGTTTATGTCCTCAGCGCACCGATGCTGAGATCCACTGATGGTGGGAAGACCTGGCAGTCAATGGACACCCAGCACGGAGATCATCATGATCTGTGGATCAACCCGGGTAATCCGCGCAACATGATCCTGGCGGATGATGGTGGCGCGGTCATCACTATGAATGGCGGAAAGACATGGAGCAGCCAGTCGAACATGCCCACCGCCCAGTTCTACCGGATCAATGTCGACAATGTATTTCCTTATCGCATCTATGGTGGACAACAGGACAACACCTCGCTGATCATCGCACATCGTGAACTCAGCAGCCGGAACATCACCCCGGCGAGCTGGAAGGCCTCTGCGGGTGGTGAGAGCGCCTTCCTGGCCTTTGACCCTGAAGACCCGCGGCTTGTCATGGGCGGCAGTTACCAGGGGACCATCGAGGTCATGGACCACAGGGCCAATGCCGGTACCAACATCATGGCGGCGCCCATCCAGTACCTGGGGCGTGATGCAAAGGACAATAAATATCGTTTCAACTGGAACGCTCCGATCATCCGGTCGAGGCATGAGCCCAACACCTACTACCATGCAGGCCAGCTCATGCTGCG
>CANHUK010000058.1 GCA_947463755.1 Chitinophagaceae bacterium | reverse complement strand
TGAATGGTCGCCTGACGGACGTATTTTATTACAAAAAGGTTGCACGTACCTGCTGAATGATTCCCAGTGCTACCCGTTCTCCGTCCATTGCTGCGCTGACGATGCCCCCGGCGTATCCTGCACCTTCGCCGCAGGGATGAAAATTAGGGCACTGCGGGTGATGCAGTCCTTCCGGATCGCGCGGGATCCTGACAGGCGAGGAGGTACGACTCTCGGTGGCGACGACGACGGCATCTTCCGTCAGATAACCGCGCATGCGATCGCCGAAGGCCCGGAAGCCGGCCTGCAGACTGTTTATGATGAATCCCGGCAGTACGTCCCCAAGTTCTACCGAACGGAGCCCCCGGGTATAAGAACAGTCGGGTAGGCTGGACGAAAGGCGACCCCGCACCAGGTCCGTCATCCGCTGGGCGGGGGCGACGAATGCTCCGCCGCCGGCATTGAATGCCCTGCGTTCGATCGCCTGCTGGAAATACATCAGCAGCAGCGGATCGTCAGCTGCCGGGGGATGTTCGCCCGTCCGATCCGCATGTCTTTTCAGGTAGGCCAGAGCGTCCGTGATCTCCGATTGTACGACCATCCCCGAATTGGCGAATGGATTGTTGCGTTTGGAGGGACTCCAGCCATTCACCACAAGTTCTCCGGGCGCGGTGGAGGCCGTCGCGATGATGCCTCCGGGGCACATGCAGAACGAAAAGACACCCCGTCCCCTGACCTGTTCCACCAGGCTATAGGCAGCGGGTGGCAATAGCTCAGGCCTTGCGCTACCCGGGGGGCAGTGATACTGGATCCGATCGATCAGCGCCTGCGGGTGTTCCACGCGGACGCCAATGGCCAGCGGCTTGGCTTCTAACCGGAATTGCCTGTTCTTCAGGAGTTCAAAGATGTCGCGGGCCGAATGACCGGTTGCCAGGATGAAGGCATCTGCCCTGATCCGGTCGCCGTCGGCAGTGACGACTGCCTTCATTCGATCTCCCTGCATCTCCACATCCGTCACTCTTTTTCCGAAAAGCACCTGACCACCGGCATTTTCGACCTGCGCGCGCATGGCCGTAATGATATGCGGCAATTTATTGGTGCCGATATGCGGGTGGGCTTCATAGAGGATATTCTCCTCCGCCCCGAAATGCACGAAAAGTTGCAGGATCCGGTCGATATCTCCCCGCTTGGAACTGCGGGTGTATAGTTTCCCGTCGCTGTAAGTACCCGCACCGCCTTCCCCGAAACAATAGTTACTGTCTTCGTCGAGGATGCCCTCACGGTTCAGCTTTGCCAGGTCGCGCCTTCTGGACCTTACATCTCTGCCCCGTTCGAGGATGATGGGCCGGATGCCGGCTTCCAGCAGCCGGAGTGCGGCAAAGAGTCCGGCGGGACCTGCGCCGATGATGACGACCTGTCGGTCGGCGTGCCTGACATCCTGATATGTAAAGGCCATGCGTTCGCGGCCGCTCGGCTGCTCTCCAATGAAGGCCCGGACGGAGAGGTTGATCCGGATCCTTCTTCCCCTCGCATCGATGGAGCGTTTGAGGATATGAAATCCGCTCAGATCCGACAGGCTCATCCCTCCGATCCTGGCGACGGCCTGCCTGAGCATGTCGGGGTCCGCTGCCTCCTCGGGTGCAAGCTGGAATGTGAGGTCTTTCTGCATGGGGTAAGAAACATGATCTCGCGCGGATCAGAAGGGCAGATCATCCGCAGCATCTGCAGCTGGTGCAGGGCCGAAGCCGGGTGCTGTTCCGGGCATACCGGCAGGGGGGCGGCAGCAGGCATGCCGATCTGTTCCACCCTCCAGGCGTCCAGGTTGCTGATGTAGTTCGTCTGGCCGTCGCGCTCCCACTTGGAACCCTTGATATTGAATTGGACCTTGATCATGTCGCCGACTTTGAACGAATCCATGATCGCGGTCCTGTCCTGGACCAGCTGGAACTTGATATAGTTGGTGATCGTACGCTCGCGGAGCTCCTCCGTGACCTCGATGACAAATTCCCGGGTCCTGAATTTTTCCGAACGCTGTACCGTTTGATAGATCGCTACGATTCTGCCCTGAGCTTCATATGCCATGATGTGATCGAAGTTTGGCGCCAAAGTTATCGCTATATGTCGCTTCCGGACCCAACCTGATTCTTTTTTTTAGGGGTATCTTTGTTTCCAGGCCTAACGGCTTTCAACACCGGTCTCATGCGGAAATATCTGATCATCCTATTATTTACCGGATTTCTTCCGGGCTGTCACCCCGGCTACCGTCCGACGGAGCTGAAGTATTCGGGATACAATATCCAGCGATTGTCGGCCGACTCGGCTGTAACCGCGATGCTCCGCCCTTACGCGGCGGAAGTGAGCCGGAAGATGCGGGACACTGTTGGCCAGATACCTGTGCCGATCCGAAAGGAGCTGCCTGACGGGGCGCTGGGCAATTTCCTGGCCGACTCCTATCTCGCCATGGCCCGTCGAAAGTTCGACCCTTCCGTACAGATGGCCTTTCTGAACAACGGAGGTATCCGGATCAATCAGATCCCTGCAGGGCCGGTCCTGCGGGGGACCATCTATGAGGTCATGCCCTTTGATAATGAGATGGTGATCCTCAGTGTATCGGGCGCCCAGTTACAGGCATACCTGGATTTCGTGGCGGCGGAGGGCGGTGGCGGGGTCGCCGGCCTGACCATGACCATCAGCGGAAAGAAGGCGACAGGCGTGCGTGTGGGCGGGACACCTCTTGACCCCAATGGCACCTATGTGATGGCGAACTCGGACTACACTGTATTCAGTGGAGGGTTCGTCGGACTAAAGACACTACCCGTGCGCCGCACAGGCTATCTGCTCCGTGATGCGACCATTGACTATTGCCTGGATTTCCGTCAGCGTGGAATCCCTGTGGCCGTTGATACCGAAAAAAGAATCCGAAATGTCCAGTAGAAGAAGATTTCTCCGAGAAACCGGCCTGACAGCAGCCGCCCTGGTCCTGGGACGCCCGGAGGGATTCGCGCAGGCAGGGGAGTCCGCCCCCCGAAAACTGACCATCCTGCATACCAACGATGTGCACAGCAGGCTCGATCCTTTCCCCTCAGACGCAGGCTCGAATGCCGGACGAGGCGGGGTAGCAGCCCGAGCTGCGCTGATTCGGAGGATCCGGTCAGAAGAGGAGCATGTCCTCCTACTGGATGCCGGCGATATCTTTCAGGGTACACCCTACTTCAACATGTTCAAGGGTGAGCCGGAGATCCGGGCCATGTCGGCCATGGGCTATGATGCCGGCGTGATGGGCAACCACGATTTCGATGCGGGCATCAACAATTTCGCCGATCAGATGGCCGCACACGGCCGCTTTCCGATCGTGATGTGCAACTATGATTTCAGCGGCACACCCATGCAGGACAGGCATATTCCCCGGTTGATCATCAAAAAGGGAGGCATCCGCATCGGCATCACCGGCGTGGGCATCGAACTGGACGGACTGGTCCCGGAGCAACTCTGCGGAGGTACCAGGTACCTCGACCCGATCACCCACGCTGCCCGGGAGGCGGAGTTCCTCAAGAAACAAAAGAAGTGCGACCTTGTCATTTGCCTCTCGCACCTGGGCGACCAGTACAAAGAGGATAAGGTGAGCGACGAGATCCTCGCACAAGAGACCGGGCACATCGACCTGATCATCGGCGGCCATACCCACCGCTTTTTCGATGCTCCCAGGACCTATGTGAACAAGTCAGGGGGTAAGACCGTTGTAAATCAGGTGGGTTGGGGAGGTCTCCGTTTGGGCCGTTTGGACTACGTTTTCGGGGATTCCGGACGCCAAAGGCTTGACAATTCCGAGAGTATCCGCATAGAGAAAAAAGCGGGGGATTAAAAAATTTTTTTTTCACACAACCGGTTCTATATTCGCCTCCCATATGAAAAAAAGCAGGCCAGATTTTATCGCTGAATAATGTGTGGATAACTGGTTTTTTGCTATCTTGTACGACTTGAACAACTCTTTGAGAAAAGCCCGATCGTCGCAGTTTCGTGACTGATTAACGCCTTCACAAGGCACTATCCAACATCCCGTAAAGTCTGTCAAGTGACAGGTACAATGACCCATCGAACATGGTCTTGTGTACGCTGAAAAAACCAGTACGTTCGGTCAACATATTTAACTGCTTAGCTTCCATGGAGAAAGCGCACGAAAAAGTCTGGAATAGCTGTCTGGCGATCATCAAGGATATCGTCGAGTGGCAGCACTTCAAGACCTGGTTCGAACCCATCAGCCCCGTGGCCATTCACGAAAATGTGCTCACGATACAGGTTCCCAGTCAGTTCTTCTACGAATACCTGGAGGAACATTATGTCAATTTACTTGCCAAGACCCTGAAGCGGGAGCTCGGAAAAGACGCCCGCCTGGAATACCGTATCATGGTAGACAGCGGCAACGGCAAAAGCAAGCCGCTGACCATGGATGTGTCCGGGCAGGGATTCAAGACCTATGCCAACAACGAAATGGATTTCCCCCTGGTGATCCACAACCCGGTGAAGAACCCCTTCGTCATCCCCGGCCTGAAAAAGATGCAGGTCGACTCCCAGCTGAATCCGATCTATACCTTCGACTCCTTCGTGGAAGGTGATTGCAACCGGGTGGTACGCCGCGCCGGTCGTACCGTGGCCGAAAAGCCCGGAGCCACCTCCTTCAATCCCCTTGTCATTTATGGTGGCGTCGGATTGGGCAAGACACATCTGTCGCAGGCCATTGGCAATGAAGTCAGCCGCCTGCACCCCAATAAGGTCGTACTGTACGTAAGTTCGGAGAAATTCATCAACCAGTTCCAGGACCATGCCCGGAACAACGCGATCAACGACTTCATCCATTTTTATCAGCTGATCGACGTGCTGATCATTGATGATGTCCAGTTCTTCAACCGGGCGGAGAAGTCGCAGGACGCATTGTTCTCGATCTTCAACCACCTGCACCAGTCCGGTAAACAACTGATCCTCACCTCCGACAAGCCGCCCAAGGACCTCGAAGGTGTGCAGGAGCGACTCCTCAGTCGTTTCCGCTGGGGCCTCAGCGCCGACCTGCAGGCACCCGACTATGATACCCGGATGGAGATCCTTGAAAAGAAGATGCGCAACGACGGGCTCGATATGCCCAAGGAAGTGGTCAAGTACATCGCCTACAACATCCAAAGCAATATCCGGGAACTGGAAGGTGCCCTCATCTCGCTCCTTGCGCAGTCATCCCTGAATAAGCGCGAGATCGATCTGGAACTCGCCAAAAAGGTCCTGCGCAATTTCATCAAAACATCGTCCAAGGAAATTACGATCGAAACGATCCAGAAAATGGTCTGCGAATTCTTCGATGTTTCCTACGACAAGCTCCTGCAGAAGACCCGGAAGCGGGAGATCGTCCAGGCCCGCCAGATCACCATGTATCTGGCAAAGATCTTCACCAAGAATTCGCTCAAGACCATCGGGGAGCATTTCGGGGGGCGCGACCATACCACGGTCATCCACTCCTGCCAGACCGTCAAAGATCTCATGGATACAGACAATCTGTTCCGCGAGAGCGTCATCGAGTTGCAGCAAAAAGTGCAACTGGCAGCGATGTAAAGCAATTAATACCATTATATATAATACATTCTTCCGGATCCCCCGCCGCAGCGGGGGATCCGTGTTTTCAGGATCTTCCGGCGTCGATACCAGGCATTTTCCCCTGGCCCCTTTCTTTTTCTTTGACGATTTGCGCCGAATGCTTTAATTTTGCATTCACAAATGCATCATCGTATGTCTCGTAAGGGACAGACCGGAGATCATGCAACGGTGAGGTGGATGAGTGGCTGAAATCAGTAGTTTGCTAAACTGCCGTACGGGTTAAACTGTACCGCGGGTTCGAATCCCGCCCTCACCGCAAAAGACCGCCCCCTGTGTGGGGGCGGTCTTTGTATATCGGAACGATATGGCGCAAAAGCGTCCATTCAGCGAAAAGTTCAAAAGTTTGTGTGGGTGAGACTTGACGGGAAAAAAATTTTTGAATACGCAATTTTCGATATCATTGTACGTTTTAGGCTATAGTGTTCAAATACAACATTTTACCAAAAACCACAATGTGCTATGTCGACTGTTTCAGTTTCCTTTCCAAGTGTCTTTGAAGCCGCTTACGGTAACTCCGAAAACACGGCCGCTTCACTGCTGACCGGTCTTAAGATCAAGGTAGACAATCAATGGTATCTTGTCGGCGATCTGGCCCGCAAGAACGGGGTGAATGCCCAGCGAGTCGTGAACGCATCTCCTGACCAGCTTGATTTTGAGATCCTCTTCAAATCCGCCCTGTTGAATTGCGTAGACACGGTGGACAAGCCCTTCAACATCACGCTGGGCCTCCCGTATTCCACGTATAACGCATATCGTCAGCCGCTCCTCCGCATGCTGGAACAGCGTTATTTCACCGTGGAATATAACAGCGAAACCTACAAGAGCGATGGTGGCGTGCGCAGCGTCAATGTCGAACTGAAGAATTTTGATGTCATCCCCGAGATCGTGGGTGCGGTCATCGGCATCAAGCGCGGTAACCTGGTCACCGACTCCAACCCCCGTAACTTCATCGTTGTGAGCCTCGGCTATGGTACCTGCGAAGGCGGCATGGCCACCGAAGAGGGTCTGGTACAGCGTACCTGCTTCTCCGTACATGGTATCCGTTATGTCGTGAACAATGTACAGCGCGAACTGAACAAACTTCACTACCTTGACATGAAGAATGAGTTCCAGCTGAACGATTCACTGACCAAGGGTGTCATGATCGCCAATCGTAAGCGCATCGATATCCGCGATATCCGCCGCGAAGTCATCTCACAGTATTATCGCCAGGTAATTTCTCCGAGCCTCCGCGCACATTTCAGCGACCAGGACTTCGAGCGTTGCTCTGCGATCTATCTCGTGGGTGGTGGTGTTCTGTTCAGCGAGCTGAAAGAGCAGTTCGAAGAGGAATTCACCGGCTTCCTGCCTGTTGAAGTCGTCGAGAACCCGCAGACCGTCGCCAGTGTAGGTTACTATCATCATGCCATGAGCCTCGGTGGTGGTACCAGCGCCAACAGCATCGGTCTGGACATCGGCAACTCCTCTACGATCGTAACATATCATAAGAACGCCTGACCCCGGTCAGGTGTTCTTACACCTTTTCCTGCTGATCCTATATCCTATTTGAAAGAGACTGGTGCCGGTCCTAACCGGCATTCTTAACCGTAAACGATACCCATGTTAACGTTACTACGGCGGCTCTTGTCCGTCGGGACTGACGCTGCGCCCGAAGAAAACTTCTTCATCAGCTCCGGGCTGGAATTCTATGGTGACCTGGTGGCGCGAGCCAGCTCAGGACGCATAGAGGGCAAGTTCGATGGCCACATCATTGAGTGCAGAAAACTCATCATCGGGCCCCATGCCACCATCAAGGGGAACGTCTTCGCGGAGGAGATCGTCGTATATGGCTACTGTGAGGGCAACCTCTACGCAGCCGGAGATATGAAGGTCTTCGATACCGCGGTGATCCTGGGCGATATCCACGCCTCGAGCCTGATCGTAGAGCATAACGCTACTTTCCGTGGCAACCTGCGCAAGCTGCGCACCGAGGACTTCCTGGAAATCACCGCCAGGGAGAAGGAGAAGATCATCCAGCAACGCAAGAGCAATGTGTATAATATCCATTCGCTCAATGCCAGGCTGGAGGCCGAACAACGCCGGGCCCGTAAGGTCGCCAACGGCATGCCGCTGACTCCCGAAACGGAAGAACGCACCAATTTACCGCT